>CALJKZ010000313.1 GCA_937983085.1 uncultured Gemmatimonadales bacterium | reverse complement strand
ACGAGATGTGCGGACGTGACTGGAGTTCAGACGTGTGCTCTTCCGATCTATCGACGTCGAAGGCGTCATCCAGACCGTCGCCGTCGGCGTCCACGCCGGATGCGACACGATCGGGCGCGCCGTCGCGATCCGCGTCGTGCGCCTCCACCGAGTCCGGCACCAAGTCGGCGTCGGAGTCGAGATCCCGGAAATCCGGCGTGGTGTCGCCACTACCTGCGTCGGTGTTGACCAGGGACACCGCGGTACCGCCCTCGCTGGGGTCGTACTCGTCGTCCAGCCCATCGGCGTCTGCGTCGGTGCCCGACGGAGCTCGGAACGCGCCTTCGGCCTGCGCTTCGATCTCGTCGGGAATCCCGTCGCCGTCGGAGTCGCGGTCTGTTCGGTCCGGCCCACCTACTCCGTCGGTGTCGGGGTCGGGAAGCGGGCTCCCGGCGAGAGTATCGTCCACGCCGTCACCGTTTCCGTCGGTGAAGCCGTCCACCCGTCCGTCGCCGTCGGCATCACCGCCGCCAGCTTCGACCAGGTCCGTGATTCCGTCGCCATCCGAATCCAGGTCGCGGCTATCCGGCAGACCATCACCGTCGGTATCCACCGCGCCGTCGCCCTCGTCGATGTCGACCACTCCATCGCCGTCGTCGTCACCATCGGAGGCGTCGGGAACACCGTCGCCATCCGTATCGTCGTCGTCGAGGTAGTCGGGCGTCCCGTCGCCGTCGTCGTCGTCGTTCGTGGGATCCCCGTTGGAGTCGGCGTCCTCGTCCCGGGTGTCGACCCCGTCCTCGTCGTCATCGGAGTCCCTGAAGTCACGGGTCGAGTCGCCGTCGGAGTCCTGCAGGGGTGCGCTGGTCCCGCCCTGGTCCGGATCGAAGGAGTCGTCCAGACCATCGCCGTCGGCGTCCGCGCCGCCGGCCACCCGATCGGGCTGTCCGTCACCGTTGGCGTCGTGCGCTTCCACTGAATCAGCCACGAGATCGCCGTCCGAGTCCACGTCGCGGAAGTCGGGCACCGTGTCTCCGGTGCCCGAGTCGGTGTTGACGGGCGATATGGCCGTCCCGCCCTCGCTGGGATCGTACTCGTCGTCGATGCCGTCGGAGTCTGCATCCGTGCCGCTGGGGGCACGGAAGGATCCTTCGGCCTGAGCCTCGATGTCGTCGGTGACCCCGTCGTCGTCGGAGTCCAGGTCCCGGCTATCGGGAATGCCGTCGCCATCGGTGTCCACCGCTGCGTCGCCCTCGTCCGCGTCGGTAAGCCCATCCCCGTCGTCGTCCCCGTCCGCGGAATCGGGGACGCCGTCCGCGTCCGTGTCGTCGTCGTCCAGGTAGTCCGGTGTGCCATCCCCGTCGTCGTCGTCGTCGGTGGGGTCCCCATCGGAGTCGGCGTCCTCGGCGGCGGTGTCGACGCCGTCGTCGTCATCATCGGTATCCCGGAAGTCCCGGGTGGAATCGCCATCCGAGTCCTGGAGCGGTGCTGTCGTTCCGCCTTGGTCGGCGTCGAAGACGTCGTCAAGTCCGTCGCCATCGGCGTCGGTGCCACCGGCCGTCCGGTCGGGCTGACCATCGGCGTCGACGTCGTGTCCTTCAACAGAGTCCGCCACCAAGTCGCCGTCAGCGTCCAAGTCGCGGAAGTCGGGCGTCGTGTCGCCGGTGCCCGAATCGGTGTTGATTGGAGTGATGGCCGTGCCACCCTCGCTGGGGTCGTACTCGTCATCGATCCCGTCACCGTCGGCGTCGCTGCCGCTCGGTGCCCGATAGGCGCCCTCGGGCTGGGCCTCGATATCGTCGGTGATGCCGTCACCGTCCGAGTCGATATCACGATCGTCGGGGAGGCCGTCGGCATCGGTATCGAGGGCTCCGTCGCCTTCGTCGGCATCGGTGATTCCGTCGCCGTCGCTGTCGCCATCCGCGCTGTCGGGCACGCCGTCGCCGTCGACGTCGTCGTCGTCCAGATAGTCGGGGGTTCCGTCTCCGTCGTCGTCGTCGTCCGTCGGGTCGCCGTCGGCATCGCCGTCCTCGTCCGCCGTGTCGACGCCGTCGTCGTCGTCGTCCGCGTCCCGGAAATCGCGGGTGGAGTCGGAGTCCGTGTCTTGAAGGGGGGCGGCGGTGCCTCCCTGGTCTACATCGAAGACGTCGTCGAGGCCGTCGCCGTCGGCGTCGGTTCCGCCCGACACACGGTCCGGCACACCATCGCCGTCGGCATCGTGACCCTCGATGGAGTCGGCCACCAGATCGCCGTCGGCATCGAGGTCCCGATAGTCCGGGGCGGTGTCCCCCGTACCCGAATCGGTGTTGGCCAAGGTGATTGCCGTGCCGCCCTCGCCGGGGTCGTACTCGTCGTCGAGGCCGTCCTGGTCGACGTCGGCGCCGGAGGGCGCGCGAAACGAGCCTTCCGCCTGTGCCTCGATCTCGTCGGGGATGCCGTCGGCATCGGCGTCCCGGTCCACCCGGTCGGCCCCGCCCACACCGTCGGTGTTCGGGTCGGGCAAGGGACTGCCGGCCAGGGTGTCGTCTTGGCCGTCGGCATTCGCGTCCGTGAACCCGTCCACGCGTCCGTCACCGTCGGCGTCGACGCCACCCGCCTCCACCAAGTCCGGAATACCATCGCCATCCGCGTCGACGTCCCTGCGGTCCGGTAACCCGTCTCCGTCGGTGTCGACGGTCTCGTTCCCCTCGGTGGCATCCGGAACGCCGTCGTTGTCCGCATCCAGGTCGGAGGCATCGGCGACTCCATCGCCGTCGGTATCCCGGAAGACCAGTGTGGACTGCTGACTCGAGGGATCGGATCCGTCGGAGTTGGCCGCTACGGGATCAGCCGTGCTCGAGGTCACGGAGGCGACGTTGTTCTGCGCCCCGAGAGTCGAAGCAACGAGTCGGACCGTATCCGTGACCACGGCCCCGACGCCGACGGACGCGAGCGTCGGCCACGTGACCACGCCGCCCGACTCCGACGCGCCACGATTCGCCGACGCGAAGGTGAGGCCCGCCGGCAAGGTCTGCCGTACCACGACGTCGGCAGCCGGTGACGGGCCGGCATTGGTGGTCACCAGCTCATACAGGACCGTGTCGCCGATCATCGCCGAGTCCGGGCCTGCCAACGTCACGGCCAGGTCTGCCTGAAAGCCGACCGTCGAGACGGCGTCGGTGCTGGTGGCGGAGAGTCCCGTCCGTCCCGACGTCTCACCGTCGAAGGCGACGTGCGCCCGGTTGGTGATGGTGGCGCCGTCCACCGCAGCCCCATCCACGACGACCCGGAATCGGATGGCCGTCGACTCGGCGGGACCGATCCGCCCACCCGACAGCGCACTGGCGCCGGTACCCAACCTGAAGATCACGGCGCCGTCGGGGGTGACGGTCGCGTCGAAGTCGGCCTGGTCGTCGCCGGGGATGTCGGTCTTCACGCCCGAGTTGGCTCCCGACGTAACCTCCAGGGAGCCGATCGCGAAGGAGGAGCCGGCAGGAATGGTGTCGGTGAGGACGACGTTGATGGCCGCGTCGTCGCCTGTGTTCGAGAACGACATCGCGTACTCGAGGGTGTCGCCTGGAAGGACCGTACCCCCGTTCACGTCCGTGACGGTCTTCGTGAACGTCGGTTCGATGGACGGCGAAAACAGGTCGGTGGCGAACGTCACCGTGTGTGGGAAGTACACGTCGCCCGACGTCGACAAATCGATGCTGGCCGTCGTGCTTCCGTTGGGGATGGCGCTGAAGGGGGTGACATCCACCCAGGTGGCGTCGAAGCCGAGCTGGTTCGAGTAGTTCGGATTCTTCGCTGTCAGCGCAGTCCCGCGGAAGGTGATGGAGCTGTTGTGATAGTTCGTAGTCGGGTTCAGCGCGTCCCCGATGGCCGTTCCATTGAGCCGATAGTCGTCCCCGGACGTGCCGAGGTCGCCTTCGTAGACCACCGTCCCCATGAGGGTCGTCACCGGTCCGGACGGCGGCACGATGAGACCCGTGGCCGTCATGCTCGCGGAATTCGACGAGGAGACCCGCGCATAGCCGTCATAGACCTGCAGGCTGCGTAGCGCGTCGTTCGGGTCCTCTACCACCATGATGATGGTCCACCCCCCATGCCGATCGACGCCTGTGGTCGTCGCCACGTCGGCCACGGTGTACGTGCCGTTGCCTGCCGCCTGAACCATCGAGGTGACATCGACGAATCCGGCGTACCGCTCCCCCGTCGGATCGATGTCCTGCTGGGTCGCCGTCAGGGGCACGTATCCGCCGCTGGCGGGCGTGGACAGGCTCACGTCGTAGCGATTCGCGTCCACCGAACGTCCTCCCCAATACAGCCCCGCAAAAAGGACGGTCTGGTCAGGATCGAGGTTGAGATCCGCGCTGCTGGACGTGAGCGTCGTCGGATCCGAGTCGATGTCGACCCGGATCATGCTGAAGTTGTTGTTGTTCAGCGTTCCACCCGAGCCCGCCTGGGCCGACGTGCACGTGGCACTCGGAGAACACGTCATCACCGTGTTCCCGATCTGGTAGATCTCTCCGTTGGTTCGCGTTTCGTACCGGATGCTGAAGTTGCGGACGACCTGTCCCTCTGCCGGTGTAGCGAGCCCGAAGAAGAGGGTGCACAGCGCGAAAGCGGCGCTGGCCAAGCAGGAGATCGTCAGGAATGGCGGGAGCTTCCGATGGGGTCGACGCATTCGGGTCGGTGCGGAGCTTGAGGCGGCCAGGATCTCGGACAGAGTATTGAGGGAGTATCGGCCCGAGCGGCCGCGGCTTTAGACGTAGGCCTCCGACCGTGTCCCGTGAGCGTCGATCCGGCGCCGGTCAGCCCACCCCGTCACGCCTCCTTCAGCGACTCCACCGGCTCCACCCTCGACGCCCGCCACGCCGGCAGCCAGCTGGCCGTGAGCCCAACCACCGTCATGGTCACCGCCACCCCGGCGAAGGTGAGGCCGTCGCCGGCCTCGACGCCGTAGAGGAGTCCCTCGAGGGCACGGGTCGACAGGAGTGCGACCACGAGTCCCACGACCACGCCGGCCAGGACCACCCGCGCCCCCTGCCCCACCACCATGGCGCGGACGCGCCCGGCGTCGGCACCCAGCGCCATGCGCACCCCGATCTCCCGAGTGCGCTGGGCCACCGTGTAGGAGAGGACGCCGAAAAGACCCACCGCTCCCAGGAAGAGGGCCAGCACCGAAGTGATGCCGAGGGTCAGGAGCGTGAAGGAGAGCTCCTCGGTCGTGCCCTCGGCGAGCTCCCGCATGGTGTAGACGCGGTACATGGGTGCCTCGGGCGCCAGCTCACGGACCAGCGCCCGCACCTCGGGCTCGATGAGCTCGGCGCGCTCGGTCCGGACCACCTGCGCCGGGGACGCCAGCACCCACGCAGTCGGGGTGGGGCCGACGCGAGAGAGGTAGAGCATGGGGTCGGGTTGCTGGCGCAGACTGTACTGGAGGACGTCCTCCACCACGCCGATGACGGTGTACAGCGTCCGTCCTTCCGCGGCACGTAGCTGCCGCCCAAGGGGATCGGCGCCAGGCCAGAGCAGCTCCGCGGCAGACTCGCTGAGCATGACGGTGAGGCCGGCGCCCATCTCCTCGTCGTACGTGAAGGTGCGCCCCGCCAGCACGGAGATTCCCATGGTGGGGAAGTAGTCGGCGTCGGCGAAGGTGAAGCTGATGAGCGGCGCGTCCGAGGCCTCCATGTCGCTTCCCGCGGCAACGAACCGCTCCATGCTCAGCCCCTCGTCCAAGGGCAGGTTCTCCACCATGCCCACCGACTCGACTCCGGGAAGGGCTGCGAGGCGCTCCTGGAAGTCGTCGTAGAAGCGGGCGAAGGAGGGACCGTCGATGAGCTCGGTCCGGTCGGGGGCCATCTGGAAAGCAAAGAGGTCGGTGGTGTCGTACCCGGGGTCGACGCGGTTGAGGGCCACGAAGCTCCTCATGAGGAGACCCGAGCCCACGAGGAGCACCAGGGCGAGGGCCGTCTGACCCGCCACGAGCACGCCACGGGCCCGGCTCCCGCGCCCTGTGGAGCCCCGGCTGCCGTCTCGCAGGCGCGCCATGTCGCCGTCCGAGCCGCGCACGGCTGGAGCCCCGCCGCACGCCACGGCGGCGAACACGCAGAGGAGGAGCGTGAAGCCCAGCGTGGTCGGGGTCACCGTGGCCTCGGCGAGCCGTGGGAGACCGGCCGGGGCCGCTCGTACGAGAAGGGGCACGCCCACCCAGGCCAGTGCCACGGCCAGCGCCCCCGCGGCCCCTGCCACTACCACCGCTTCGGCGAGGAGGATACGAACCCGTCGTCCGCGGCCTGCCCCAAGCGCCGCGCGGACTGCCATGTCGCGGCCGCGATGCGCCACCCGCACCAGGAAGAGGTTGGCCACGTTGGCGCAGGCGATGAGGAGCACGATGCCCACCGAGCCCAGGAGCACCCACAGCGGGGTGGATACGTCGCCGAGGAACTCCTCCTCGAGGGAGCGCACCACCGGCCGATGCCGCTCCATGACGCGTGCGAAGGCCGGGGTGGCCCCGAAGCGTTCCGGAATGCGCGCCGCGAGTCGGGCCAGCTCGGCCACGAGCGCGTCCCCGTCCACGTCCGGACCCGTCCTGGCGATAATGCCGCTGAAGGTGTCGGAGGGGTCGACACCCTCTTCCCTCTGTGGAGCGGGGAGCCAGAGGTCCACACCCTCGTAGGGGAACCAGAAGCCCGGCGCCATGACTCCGATGATCGTGCGGTCGGCGCCCGACGCGTAGATGGACTGGCCCACCGCCGCCGGATCCTCGCCGAACCACTCCACCCACATGGCATGGCTCAAGACCGCCACGTCCCCCACGTCCTCCTCCACGGGCAGGCGCCCGAGGAGCGGCTCGGTGCCCAGGGTTCGGAAGAGGGAGTTGGACGACGCGACGATGAGGAGACGCTCCGTCCGGTCCGCCAGGCGCACCGTGTTGGTGAAGTCGTCCCAGAGGGCCACGTCCTCGAGAAGGGTCGATCCCTCCGAGTACTGGAAGTAGAACGCCCGGTTCAAGCCGAACTCCGGGGGATAGTCCGATCCCGGCGCAGAGCCACGAATGGAAACGAGCCGGTCGGCATGGTCGTACGGCAACGGCTTCAGGAGTACCGTGTCCACGACGCTGAACAGCCCCGCCACCGCGCCCATGGACAGTCCCAGCGTCAGCACCGCCACCGTCGTGAAGCCGGGCACCCTCCTGAGGGAGCGCGCCGCGTGTCCCAGGTCCTTCACCCATCCCATCATCATCGTCCTCACTCCCGTGTCGTCGTCGGTTGTGTGATGTCCCTCCCACGAGGGGTTCATCCACTCGGTCACGGCCGTCGCCACCAGATCTGCGGCCGTGGTCAGATCGAATCGCAGGAGTGCCCATACGCCCTCCCGCCGCAGGGCCTCGCGATCCGCACGGACCTGATCCCACATCTCCTCCCCGAAGCGCCCCCGGAACGGGGCGGGAAAGAGACGGATCAAGGCACGCAGCAGTCGGCTCACCGGCCCTCCAGTGCTCCCAGGCGCTTCTCGGCCAGTGCCGCAGCGGCGCGAAGCCGCGTCGTCTCCTCCGCCAGCAGCCCACGTCCGTCACGCGTCAACGCGTAGTACCGGCGCGCTCGTCCTGGATGGGGTGCCGCGTCGGCCGGCGGATCGGTCTCCTCCACCACCCCCTGCCGGATGAGTCGGGCGATGACCCGGTAGAGCGAACCGGCTCTCGGCGCCACCGCACCGTCGGACTCGGCCTCCACGGCTTCCTTGAGGGCGTAGCCGTAGAGCGGGCCCGGGGCCATGGCCAGCAGGACGTGGTACTCCAGGCGGCTCAATCCTTCGTCACTGCTCACGCGTCCTCCTCGGTATCGCGCTTCGTGCTCATTGTCTCGCTCTGCATATATACCGAAAGAGTAATTGACTTCACCACGATGCGGCAACCCCGTTGCCGTGACGTACTAGACCTGTGGAGTCGTCTCAGGGTTGGGAACGATCCCCGGCCGCCGGCGCCCGGGCGTACTCGCCGCGGAGCACGGACATGACGAGGAGGGACGCACGGTGGCCGTCGACGACGACCGCGTTTCGGAGGTGGCCTTCCCCCACGAAGCCCTCCGACCGATAGAGCGCCTGCGCCTTCGTGTTGTGCTCCAACACGTCCAGCCAGAACCGTTCTGCGCCGTAGTGCTCGAAGGCCCGAAGCTTCAGGGCACGCACGATCGCTCGCCCATAGCCGCACCCCGAAGGACGGGCGACCACGCGCGTCAACTCGATGGAGGCGTGGGCATCCTCCAACCCCCTCAAGATGGCATATCCAACGCGTGTTCCATCCGGGAGGGCCGCGATGAGGTGGGCTTCTCCGGGATCGTCGATGGCGCGCCGATGGCGATCCGCGGGCCATCGGAGGACCCACCGGGAGATCTCTGGTCGGGCCTCGGTCGCGAGGACCCACGGGAGGTCGTCGAGGGCCGTCGAGCGAAGGCTCAGTCCATCGATCATGGACCATCCTGCATCGATATCGCCTCGCGCCGACAATCCTGGAGGCTGCGCCGCTGTGCGCCGGAATCATCGAAGTTGGTCGGAGACAGCCACGACTCGAATGCGGCCCGTATCGCTGGCCAGTCGCCATCGATCACCGCGTACCACGATGTGTCGCGATTGCGGTCCTTGTATATGGTCGCCTGCCGGAACGTCCCTTCGTACTGGAAGCCGAGGCGCTCGGCGGCCCTCCGCGAGGCGGCGTTCAGAGCGTCGCATTTCCACTCGTACCTCCGATAGCCGAGTTCGTCGAAGGCGCGTCGCATCATGAGGTACATGGCTTCGGTGCCCGCCCTGGTCCGCTGCAGAATGGGAGCGTACCGGATGTGTCCCACCTCGATGGATCCGATGGGGGGCTGGATGCGGAGATAGCTCACCAGCCCGGCGGGCCTCCCGCCCTGGGGAATGACCGTATAGAAGTCCGGGTCGGCCAAGGGCGCCACATCCTCGGTCCATCGCCGGTACGCCTCCGGATTCTCGAACGGTCCGTACGGCAGGTACGTCCAGCCGTCTCCGGTCGCGTCGGCCTCGTTCGCTCGGAAGAGCGCCTCCGCATGTAGAGCCGGGTCCAACGGCTCGAGGCGCACGAACCGACCCTCCATTGCAACGTGCGGCGGGAGGCGCGCCGGCGTCCAATCGGGGAGGGCGTCGCCCACGGGTAGGGACGCGCCGCCATCTCCGGGCAGAGAACCGGAGACCTCGCGCCGGTTCATTCGTGCTTCAGGGCGACGGTCGGGTCGACCAGGGTCGCGCGACGCGCCGGTACATAGGTGGCCACGAGGACCGCCAAGCTCAACGTGGCTGCAACCGCCACGTAGGTGGCGCCGTCGGCGGCGTCGACCTCGAAGAGCAGATCGGAGACCGCGCTCATGAGCAGCGTCGATCCGACCAGTCCGATCCCGATGCCGGCCACGGCCACAGCCAAGGCTCCGCGGAGCACGAGACCGCGTACCTGGACCGGTCGCGCCCCGAGCGCCACGCGGAGGCCGAACTCACGACGTCGACGGCCCACTCCGTACGAGGTGACGCCGAATACGCCGGCGGCAGCCAGCGTAAGTCCGATCAACGCGAATACACCGATGACGACACTGTTGAAGCGATCCCGACCCAGCGCCACCCGGCGAATCTCCGCCCCGTCCGATGCGTCGTACGCCGTTGCGGCTGCCGACACCTCACGGATCTCCGCCCGGAGAGCCGGGATCATCTCTCCGCCGTCGCTCGCCCGCACGACGTAGGCGAACTGGGCAAGGTAGCCGCCGTCGGACTGGGCGAGAGGATAGTACATCGTGGGTTGGACCGGGTCGGACACGACTCCACTTCTGGCATCCTCCACAACACCGACGATCTCGATCCACGGCCGCTCCATGTCGTATGCCCCCCTCTTGATCCTTTTTCCCACGGCGCTGCCCGATGGCCAGTAGTACCGCTCGAAGGCGCGGCTCACGATGGCCACGAGGGGGGCGTCGATATCGTCTGCGTCCCGGAAATCCCGGCCGGACAGAATCGGAACGCCCAGAGCAGAGAAGTAGCCGGGCGTCACGATCCGGCCTGGATGGAGCTGCCGCTCGTTGCCCGACTCCGGCGGAAACTCCTCCACAGCGTAGTTGAAGCCGACGTCACCATCGATGAACGGGAGCCACGATGCTCCTCCGGCCGCGTCCACGCCCGGGATCGCGCGCATGCGCTCCAGCACCTCGTGGGTGAACCGTGCGCGCCCCTCCATGGTGCCGGCCATGGAAGGCGGGGCCGAAGCGCGGATGGACACGAGGTGCTCCGTGTCGAAGCCCAGGTCGAGTCGACTCAGCTTCAACGTGCTCCGGGCCATGAGTCCGGCGCCCACCAGGAGGGTGAAACTCAGGGCGACCTGGGCGACCACGAACACCGTCTGAAGCCTACGCTCCCCTCGGGAGCTGCCACCCCCGCGGCCACCCTGCAGTAGCGACATCGCCTGGTAGCACTGCACGGCGGGTAGAATGGAGACAACCGCGCCCACAGCAAGCGCGAGTCCGACGGCGGCCAGGACGACGGCGAAGGACGCACCCACCTCGTCGAACGCCGGATTGCTCAGGGGAGTGAGCGTCAACAGCGCACGCGCACCCCACACCCCCAAACCGAGCCCCACCAGAGAGCCGACGCCGGCGAGCAAGGAGTTCTCGACGATTCCCTGAACAGCGATGCGGCGGCAACGGGCGCCGAGCGCCGTGCGGAGCCCTCTCTCCCAGACCTCGCCCTGGGCACGAGCCAGAAGGAGATTGGCGACGTTCGCGATCGCCAGCAGGAGGACGAAGACGGCGGCCGCCATGAGCGTCCACAAAGGCCGTCGGAAGTCGCCGACGAGCGCCTCCCGCAACTCCCTGGTCTCGAGTCGATAGTCGGCGAAGAAGGCCGGCTCCTCGGCGAGGAGCGCTCTTCGGGCAGCCTCGAGGTCTTGCGAAGCCCCGGTGGCCTGCTGGTCGTCCGGGAGTCGTCCCACGGTGAAGAAAACGCCCATGGCGACGTGCTCTCGCCGAGAGTAGTCGGCTGGGTTGAACAGCGGAAAGATCTCGGCGCGCGCGCTGAGCCGAAGGTCACCCGACACCACGCCGACGATCTCGTGTGGCTCACCCCCTATGACCAGCGTCGATCCGATCACGGAGGGATCGCGCTCCAGGCTGCGTTCCCACAGGCGCTCGGCGACGACCGCCACCCGGCGGCGTAGGCGCAGGTCGTCTTCGACCAGTGTACGACCCACCACCGGCCGGATGCCCAAGGCCTCGAAGCTGCCCGGGACCGTCTCGGCGCCCGGTAGGCGATGGGACTCGCCGTCCAGCAGAACGTCCATGTCATGCTGGTAGAAGGCCCCCACTCCGTCGAGAAGCCGGGACTCTCGACGAAGCGCGTCCACCGCGAGCCACGAGAGAAAGAAGCGCTGGTCCGGATCGCTGCGATGGATGTTGTGGATGGAGACGTGGACCAGCTGGTCGGCGTCTTCGAAGGCCAGCGGCGCCACCAGAACGGGGTGCAGCACGGTGAGCACGCTCGTGGCGGCTCCGACCCCGAGAGCAATGCACAATACCGTCACCGCGGTGAACGTGCGGTTCCGCACCGCCCGCCGTCCTGCGAGCCGGATGTCCCGGTGGATCTGGTCGTACCATTCGAGCATCATCCTCCTCACCCCTCCCCGAGGCCGACGACGGCCTCATCCGTATTGTTCTTTGTCAGACCCGCTTCGCCGTGGGGGCACCCTCGCTGAGAATCTCAGCCAGGATGCTCTCCGCCTCGGCAACAAAGAGATCGAAGTCCTCGCGTCGGCTCCTGTGGTTGCAGATGCAGGCACGAAGCGTCACCCGGCCGTCGAGGATCGTCGAACTCGGCACCGCGATGCCCCGCTCCTGGATCCGCATCAGCAACTCGCGGTTGATGCGGTCACGCTCGTCGGGATCGACGAACTCGGCGTCGTAACGGAATGCGACGACGTTCAACGAAACGGGCGCTACCCGCCGCAGCCCCTGTGAAGCGTCGATGAGGCCCGCCAGGTAGCGGGCCTGCGCCACGTTCTGGGCCACGAGTCGGCCGTACTTCTCGATGCCCTGTTCGCGGATGGTCATCCACGGCTTGAGGGCCTTGAACCCACGCGACAGCTGCAGGCCCCTTCCCCCCGCCATGTCCGGGAGCGAACCGGTTCCACGCGGTAGGGGCGCAAGGTAGTCACCCCCGGCCGAGAACGAGCGGCGATGGGCGTCGGCGTCGCGCACCAGGACGCATCCTGCCTCGTAGTTCACGTACATCCACTTGTGGAAATCGAAGGCCAGCGAATCGGCACGTTCGAGCCCACGAAGCAGCCCCCGGGTCGCCGGGGAGATCGCTGCCATCGCGCCGAAGGCGCCATCGACGTGGAGCCAAAGACCGGTATCCCGCGCCACGTCCGCGAGGGCGTCGAGATCGTCGATGGCGCCCGTGTTGATGGTCCCCGCCGTGCCGACGATGGCGAACGGGTGGAGGCCCGCCGCCCGGTCGTCCTCGATGACAGCCCTGAGGTCCGGGATCCGGATCCGATACGCTTCGTCCACCGGGACGAGTCGGACGGCGTCCCTTCCGAGCCCGAGGATCTTGGCCGCTTTGTGGACCGACGAATGCACTTCGGTCGATGCGTAGAGGACGAGACGCCCTTCCTCGGCACCCACGCCATGGCGGACCACGTCAGCGGTGGCCCGCGCGTCGCGGGCAACCGTCAGGCCGATGATGTTGGCCACCGACCCGCCGCTCGTGACGATCCCGCCCGCATCCGACGGAAAGCCCATCAGCGACTTCATCCACGCGAGGAGCTGAGCCTCGACTCGTGCCGCTCCGTCGTTGAAGTTCGCGGGCACCGAGTTCATGCCGGCGCCGAGCATCGCCGCCATCATCCCCATGGGTGAGCCATTCCCCCCCCCCCCCCCCCCCCAACCCTCAAGCTTGGGGACCCCTCGGCCGCGGAGGCACACTACCCGGAAAACATCCCATGGACCCCCCCCTGCCCGCCACGC
>CALJKZ010000312.1 GCA_937983085.1 uncultured Gemmatimonadales bacterium | reverse complement strand
TAGCTTTTCAAGCTCAACTGTCTGGTTTTACCAAAGGATGTGATCGTCTTGGAAGTCGTCGTTCAGGACAACGAGAGCTTGGATCGCGCGCTGCGTCGCTTCAAGCGGAAGGTTCAGCGCTCGGGTCTGTACTCCGAGCTCCGGAAGCGCCGCTACTACGAGAAGCCCAGCGCGCAACGCAAGCGCAAGCGCGAGGCCGCCATCCGGCGTGAGCGTCGGAGACAGCGCCGCAAGCGCACCTGATACGGATCGACAACGATTCGAGACGGTCCTCCCCCCACGGGAGGGCCGTTTTTTTTGGCGGGTACGTGGGCCGCTAGGGCCAGAGGCGGCGCCTGAGTCGGCGGGCAGGGTCATCAGGCCGATGCCCCGAAGTTCGACCCTCAGGCCGTGCGCCGCTCGAAGAGATCGTCGAGGGTCGACCAGGCCTCGAGGTGTTCGGTCGTGAGGTGGGACCAGGAGAAGGTGATGAGGAGTCGGTTCCACCCCCTGAGAGACCGGAGCTCCGTGGGAGTCATCTCGCACACACCCCACATCATGCGGCACAGATTGCCGTCGGACGTGAAGCCGAGTCGGCTGGCCGCCTCGGCCACCGTGACGTCGCGATCGGCGAGGACCTTTCCTACGGCCATGAGCCGGAACCACCGGAGGTACGTGGACGGCGTCGACAGGTCCCGTCTACGGAAGAGCGCCTTGAGAGCGCCACGGCTCGTGCTGCACGTATCGGCGAGGGGACGCAGCGTGGTGTAGTGGCTCGGATACTCCATGATCCTGCGACCGAACGCCCGCAGCGTCGGCGGCAACCGACGCCCGGCGGCCCGGCTCAGCTCGGCCAACGCTCCGTCCACCCAGATCCGGTCCGCGGCGGTCCGCTCGATGGCCGAGGCGATGCGGTCCGTGAGGTGGTCCAGACGAGTGGGCGGAAGCTCCACCGACTTCCGCTCCGATTCCCAGCGCTCCAGGACGGACGGCCTCAAATCGAGGACGCGCACGTCGTCGGGGATGACGGGCCAGTCCCGCACCGCGTCCCTGACCACCAGACGAGGAAACCCCTTCTCCAAGGCATCGGCAACGAGCCTCGGGTCGAGGATGACGTCTTCCTCCGGGTCGGCCGCGCGTACCACGGCTCGACGGAGTCGGGTATCGGACGCCTGTACTACGATCATCGGTCAGGGGGTTGGGCGGGTCGTGCCTACGTCCAATGTGGGCATGCAACGCAAATCACGCCATCCAACGAAGTGTGAATAGATGCTTTTGCGCCCTTCCTCTCAGATGGCGAGAGGAACGGGTTGCTCACCCGACCAGTCGTAGAAGCCCTTGCCCGTCTTCCGACCGTAGCGACCCAGCGAAACGATGCGCTTGAGGAGCGGGGGCGGAGCGTAGCGCTCCTCCCGATACTCGTCGTACATGATCTCGGAGATCTTGTAGAGCGTGTCGATGCCCACGAAGTCGCAGAGGGTGAAGGGTCCCATGGGATACCCGCACCCGAGCATCATCCCGGTGTCGATGTCCTCGATGCTGGCGACGCCGCGCTCGAGCTGACGGATGGCGTCGAGCATGTACGGGACGAGGAGAAGGTTCACCACGAAGCCCGAGTTGTCCTTGGCGGCAATGGGCGTCTTGCCCAGTGCCTTGGAGAACGCGAAGGCCCGGTCGAAGGTCTCGTCGCTGGTGGCGATGGTCTTCACCACCTCGACCAGCTTCATGACCGGGACGGGATTGAAGAAGTGGAGCCCGACGAAGCGGTCCGGACGCTCGGTGGCGGCGGCCATGTCGGTGATGGTGAGGGACGACGTGTTCGACGCGAAGATGGTCCCCTCCCCGCACAGCTCGTCGAGCTCGCCGAAGAGGGCGTTCTTGACCATGAGGTCTTCGACGATGGCCTCGATGACCAGGTCGCAGTCGGCCAGGTCGGAAACCTCGGTGGTGAAGGAGAGGCGCTCCCACGCCGCGTCCCGATCTTCGGCCGAGAGCTTCTCCTTCTCCACGGCACGGTCCATGGACTTGCGGATGCGCTTCTGCCCGGCCTCCACCGCGCCTGCGTCCACCTCGCGGACACGGACCTGGAAGCCGCCCTTGGCGGCCACCTCGGCGATCCCGCTGCCCATGAGTCCGCAGCCCACCACCCCTACTCGTTCGATCTGCACAGCGATGTTCTCCTGATTCT
>CALJKZ010000311.1 GCA_937983085.1 uncultured Gemmatimonadales bacterium | reverse complement strand
CGAGCCAGGTCACAGGAGCCGCCTTCGCTCGCAGCTCGCTCCTGCGCCGCCTCACGGCCAACACCCTTGGCGCCATCCTCCCGCTCCTCATCTCGTTCATCGTGGTGGCGGAAGAGGGTGAGGTGGGCGGAGCCATGCTCGCCGGCGTCCTCCTGACGCTCTTCTCGGTGAGCGTGGGGACTGTCATCTCCCACCGCCGGGAACTGAAGGAGTTGGAACAGGACGCGGAACGACTCCGGCGCCAGCTCCGGCGCATGCTGGGATCACCCGGTTGAGCCCGCCGTGACCGAAGCCCTGGTTCTGGGGTCCATTCTCGGTCTCTTCTCGGGGTTGATCCCGGGGCCCTTCACGGCGCTCATCGCCGCCACCGCGCTCAAGGGCGGCTTCTGGGCCGGCTTCCGCATCAGCGTCGTCCCCCTCGTCACCGAGACCGTGGTGATGGCCATCACGGCGCTGCTCCTCTCCCAGCTTCCCGGAACGATCCTCCGCTGGATGGGCGTCGTCGGCGGAGTCTTCATCTTCTACCTCGCAGTCCGAATCTGGCGGGACGCAGGGACGTCCATGGACGAGTCGCCCGAGGAGGCCGACGTGGACAACGCAAAGGAGGTGGTGGAGAGTGGACTTCTGGCCGTCCTCTCCCCGACCCCGTGGGTTTTCTGGCTGTTGATTGGAGGGCCTCTCTTCCTGGCGGCGTGGCGGGACGGTTGGGTGGCGGGCCTGGGCTTCCTGGGCTCGTTCCTCTTCTTCCTCGTGGGCGCGTACGTGGCCGTCGCCGGACTCGCCGCGTACGGCCAGAAGCAGCTTTCCGGTACCTGGCGGGCCCGGCTCATGCGTTCCACGTCGGCCGCCCTTCTCATCGCGGGAACAGTCCTCCTCTGGCAGTCGTACGAAGGGAACTTCGAGCGGATGGTGACGGGCAGCGAAACCATCGAGACCCTGGTGACCGACTCCATCCTCGGGGAACGATGATTCCCTCGACCGTCAGCCGTCCGACGGCATCACGGCGCCGTTCCCGTAACGATCCCCGCCCGACGGGCATCCCCTGAACATGACCGACTCCACGCAGCGCTCCCGATTCAGCCAGTTCCTGGCCGAGATGAGGCGTCGGCGCGTGGGTCGGTTTGCGCTCGGGTACGCCGCGTCGGCGTTCGTCCTCCTCCAACTGGCCGAGATCATCTTCCCGGCCTTCGGCGTCGGCGACAACGGCCTGCGGGTGGTGGTGGCCGTCGCCACCCTGGGGTTCCCTCCGGCGCTGGTCGTCGCTTGGATGTACGACCTCACCCGGGAGGGGATCACCCGCACCGAGGGCGGCGCATCGAGCCCGTGGCTTCGAACGACGGCGGTGGGGAGTCTCCTCATCATCACGGTTCTGGCCGCCGGGGGAGCCGGTCTCTATCTGACCCGCCAGGGCGTCTTCGAGACCACGAGCGGGGATGGCGGATCGCCCGCCGCCGTAACGGTGGCCAGCTTCGATCCTTCCGAGCCCATCCAATCCATTGCGGTCCTTCCCCTCCAGGACAATTCGCCTGGCGACGACGAGGCCTACTTCGCGGCCAGCATGCACGAGGAACTCATCGCGAAGCTCAGCCTCATCGACGAGATCCGGGTCGTCTCGCGGACCAGCACCATGCAGTTCGCGGATTCCCTCCCGCCCATGCCTGAGATCGCCCGGCGCCTGGGCGTGGACGTCGTGGTGGAGGGGTCCGTCGTCCGGACTCCCCAGCGGACGCGCGTGACGCTTCAGCTCATCCATGGTCCCAGCGACTCCCACATCCGGACATTACAGTGGGATCGCGAAGTGATCGAGGACGTCCTCGCCTTCCAGACCGAGGTCGCCCACGAGGTCGTGGAAGCCGTCTCGGCGGCCCACGAGGAAGCGCCGTTCGCCACCGTGGCCAGCGACGTCGATCCGGCGGCCCAGGAGGCCTATTTCCGAGGCCGGTATGCGTACGACCGGGGCACGCCTGAGGGATACCGGAGGGCGCAGATGCTCTTCGAGGAGGCGCTGGCCTCGGATCCCGACTTCGCGCCCGCCTTGGCGGGGTTGGCGGGCGCTCGCTTCCTCGGGGCGTTGGAGGACGACGTGGTCTCGAGGGACGAACTGATGCTCGCGTATTCGGAGGCCGATTCCGCGCTCTCCATGGACTCCACGTCCGCGGAAACCCGCGAGGTCTTCGCTCTCATCGAGAGCAGCCTCCCCCGTTTCCTCGAGGCCCCACCCGCCCCCGCCGGCCTCACCGGCGTGGGGTCGATGCAGGTCGTGCGGATTCCGGGCCGTGAGGATTCGGTCGTCATCGACATGACCGCCTTCGACACCGCTTGGGTGGCGCCCATCACCACCATGGGCGAGCGCATCGAAGCACAGGTTCGGAAGCAAACGGAAACCGTAAGCACGATGGAGTCCCAGCGGTCGGCACGCGACGGACGCCGGCTCATCGGCGCCGGTCGCTTCGAGAGCGCCGAAACCCTTCTGCGCGACGTCGTGGCGGACGCACCTTCGGCCGACGAGGCCTGGGACCTCCTGGTCCGCTCGCACGTCACGCGGGGCGACCTCGATGGGGCGCTCGACGTGGCATCGGAGTGGTCGGCGGCCGGCGGCAACGACGCTCCGGACGCGGCCGCGTTGTTCGAGTTGGAGACCGCCGTCGAGACAGAGGGAACCCAGGGCTACTGGCGATGGCGGGCCGACTGGCTCGAATCGGCCGTGGACGCCGGCGTTTCGGTGGACAACTTCGATCTCGCCTCCACCTACGCCGCCCTCGGCGACGAGGACGAGGCACTCGACCACCTGGTGCGCGCGCTCCGCGCCGGAGAGCCCGCGGTCATGACCATCCGCACCGACCCGGTCTGGGACGAGCTACGGTCCAGCCCCCGCCTTCGGGAGATCATCCGGGAGGCGCAGCGCGTCCGCTTCAGCGGGCCGCGCAGTCGACGCCCGGGCGGCTGAGCCCTACCGCCGTCCACGAGCCCGCGAGGCAGCCCCGATTACCGGCGCTCTCGCTGGTGGCCTCCCCTACCGGCGCTCCCGCTCTGCGTTGAGCTCGGAGATGTCGGGGGCCGTTCGGCTGTCGCCGAGCAGGTGCCGGGCGAAGTACTCCACCCGTAGCCAGAACCAGTAGTTGCTCATGCTTCCGAAGCCATGGCGTTGGCTGGGGAAGATGAAGTAGTCGAAGCGCTTGTTGGCGTCGATGAGGGCTTTCGCCATCCGAATGGTGTTCGCCGGGTGCACGTTGTTGTCGACGTCGCCCGTGGTCAGCAGGAGTTTGCCCTTCAGGTAGGGCGCCAGCTCGATGTTGTTGTCGATGTCGTACTCGAAGCTGACGTTGCCCGCCGAGTCCACCACTTCGTCCACGCCGTGGTGCGTCTCGCTCCACCACCGGTTGTAGATCTGGTTGTCATGGTTTCCGGCGCTCGACACCGCGACGTCGTAGACATCGGGATAGTTGAGGAGCGCCGCGGTGGACATGAAGCCCCCGCCGGAGTGGCCGTAGATGCCCACCCGATTCCGGTCGATGAACGCATGCCGGTCGGCGAGCTGCTCGACCCCGGCGACTTTGTCCGCGAGGCCGTAGTCCCGGAGATTCCCGTACGAGTAGTTGTGGTACCACTTGGACCGATCGGGGTGACCGCCCCGGTTGCCGAGCGTCACCACCACGAAGCCCAGCTGGGCGAGCCCCACCTCGTACGAATTCGTCGTGAAGAACTTGGAGACCGACTCGGTCTGGGGTCCCGGGTACACGTACTGGACAATCGGATAGACCTTCGTCGAGTCGAAGTCGAAGGGCTTGTACATCACACCGTAGATGTCGGTGTACCCGTCTGCCGCCTCGATCTTGAAGGGCTCGGGCATCTGCCAGCCCGCGGCCTCCAGCGCCGAGAGGTCGGCCGTCTCCAGTTCCATGAGCACTTCGCCGCCGGGCCCACGCACCACCGTTTGCGGAACGGTGTTCACCCGCGAGAAGGAGTGGACGAGGTAGCTGGCGTTCTCCGGCATCGACGCCCGGTTGTCGTAGTCACCTTCTGACACGCGGACGAGCCCGGAGCCGTTGGCGTTCACCCGATACAGGTGCGCGTAGTACGGGTCGATGCCCGCCTCGCGGCCCATGGCGGTGAAGAAGATCCGATCGGTGGCGGGGTCGACCCGCGCCACACCGTCGACGTGCCAGGGGCCCTGGGTGAGGCGGGCGATGAGGGTACCGTCCTCGGCGTAGCGATAGAGGTGAGCCCATCCGTCCCGCTCGGACCACCAGACGAAGCTTCCGTCGGAGAGCCTCCACGGAATCTGCCGCTCCTGATAGGTGTTGAGCCGCTCCTCCACCACGGGCGTCACGGCGCCGGAGGTCAGGTCGGCCTTCATAAGGTCGATGCGGTGCCGGTCCCTGCTCTCCCGGATGAACCAGAGTTCGTTCGGGTTCTCGGTGAACCACCGGGTCACCCGCGGGCTCGTGTCCTCCGGGTGGACGAAGCTCCGCGCCGCCCCGACCGACCCGCTCTAACCCCTCCAGGGATCGACGTCGCTGGCGGA
>CALJKZ010000310.1 GCA_937983085.1 uncultured Gemmatimonadales bacterium | reverse complement strand
CGCATGCCGAAGACGATCCCCACCGAGAGGAAGAGCCAACTCGTGAGGATCCACCGTCGTGTGAGCTGGATCCAGCGGGCGTCGAGACGGCCGTTGAGCAGCGCCGCCACGGCGAAGGCGAAGGGGATGGTGAACGACGTGAAGCCCAGGTAGAGCGTGGGCGGGTGGATGGTCATCCAGTAGTTCTGGAGCTGGGGATTCAGCCCCTGGCCATCCGCGGGAACGAAGTCGAGCCGCTCGAAGGGATTCACGTCGGCGAAGAGGAGAACGACGATGAAGAAGAGCAGGATCGTCTGGAGCACGCCGGCCACGTAGGGCATGAACTCCCGGTTCTTGTTCCTGTTCGTGAAGACACAGATGCACGAGAAGAACGCGAGGAGGAGCGCCCAGAACAGCAGGGAGCCGCGCTGGCCGGCCCAAAGGCCCGTGACCTTGTAGAAGAGCTCGAGGTTCCGGTTCGAATAGCTGGCGATGTACCAGTACTCGAACTTGTCACCGAGGAACGCCGCACTGACGCCGAGCGACGCCAGGATGAGGAGGCCGAATACGGCGTAGATGCTGCGTTCGGCGCTGAGGACGAGGTCACCGCGCTGGGTGCGCCCGCCGGAATACCCCAGCACCACGCCCCAGGCGGCGATGGGAAGAGAAATCCAGAGAGCGAACTCGCCCAGGAGTGTCACGCCGCGTTACCCGGTAAGGGAGGCCCGCAGACCTCGTCGATCACCCTGCCTTCAAGTCCTCGGGGGCGGCTTCGTAGCGGCTCCCGCACTTCGTGAGAAGCGTCGTGGCCTCGAAGACACCGTCCGGACGGAGGCGACCCTCCAGAACCACCTCCACCTCGTCGGTGAAGGTGTCGGGGAGAGCGTCACGATATTCCACGACGAAGGTGGTGTTCTCGTCCACGAGATCGTGCACGGTGAAGACGTGAAGAAGCTCTCCTTCCACCCGCGAGTAGCTACCGGGCACCACCTGACCGCCCACCTTCACGCCCACATCGTGGAAGGTCGGATCCGCCTCGACCTTCTCCATGAGCTCGACGGGCGTCATGTAGTAGACCATCGTCTCGCTGACGCCGGTCCAGATCAGATACGTGACGACGGCAGCGACCCCGACGAGCCCCACCATGAATCGACCGTTCTTCTTCACAACGCACTCCCGGTGCGGATTGCTCATTTCGGCACGACGAATCTAGCCGGAGGCGGGCGGGCCCGAAAAGTCCGTTAAATCCCCTACCCGGGCGTGCGCACTTCCCCGTGACCCCCGTGTTCCGGGCCGAATCCGTCGACACGCTCCCTCGACGCTCTGTACACCCGAGCCTCCGCAACGGCCCACTCCGCCGCGGATTCGGCATCGGGAGCGGACGGAAGGCCCAATCCGTCCGCTGGAGGGCGGCCCAGCGTGAGGACCGCTCGGCCCATGGCGCGCCCCAGCGCGATCTCCGACAGGGTCCCCCATCGCCCACCCACCGCGACGATGGCCTCGGCCGCGCGGACCACCAGCGCGTTCCGGGCTTCCCCCATGCCCGTGGCCAGGGGAACCGCTACCCAGCGGTTGGCCTCGGATGCGTCCTCACCGGGAAGGATTCCCACGACGGTGCCTCCCGCCTCATGGGCACCGCGACTCGCAGCCTCCATGACGCCCCCTCGTCCGCCGCACACGATCAGGACCCCGCGTTGCGCGAGGGCCCTCCCCAGGGCCCGGGCGAGGGCATACTCGCCCTCGTCGGCGTCGGCGGTACCGACGACGGCGACGCGGAGGGGGCTCTCTCCTTCGGCGACGCTCACGCGTCGGAGGCGGTGTCGCGCGCCCAGCCGACGACGGCGCGTACCGCCCGGTGCCATCCGTCGAGAAGTGCCTGGCGTTCCTCCTGGGCCGCGGTGGGCTCGAAGCGGGTGGGCGCACCCTGCTGAGCCAGGAAGTCGTCCGCCGAGGACCAAATCCCGGCGCGAAGTCCGGCCAGGCCTGCGGCGCCGAGGGCCGTGGTCTCCACGTTCGGAGGGCGGCGAACCGGCACGCCCACCACGTCGGCCTGAAAGCGCATGAGCCAGTCGTTGAGCGCCGCGCCGCCATCCACACGCAGTTCCTCCGTCACCACTCCCGAGTCGGCCTCCATGGCCTCCAGCACTTCGGCGGTTCCGTACGCCATGGCTTCCAGGGCAGCCCGGACGACGTGCTCGCGCCGGGTGCCTCGGGTCAGCCCGAAGAGCGTGCCCCGGGCATCGGGCTCCCAGTGGGGTGCCCCCAAACCGACGAACGCCGGCACGAAGTACACGCCCCCGTTGTCGGGCAGCTCGTGGGCCATGGCCTCCGATGCCCCCGCCGATCCCAGGATCTGCAGGCCGTCCCGCAGCCACTGCACGGCGGCGCCGGCGATGAACACCGACCCCTCCAGGGCGTATGCCAGGCCGCCCTCGGCGTCGCAGGCCGCCGTGGTGAGGAGACGATGGCGCGAGGCAACCGGCGTATCTCCGGTGTTGAGGAGGAGAAACGCCCCCGTGCCGTAGGTGTTCTTCGCCAACCCGGCCTTCCAGCACCCCTGCCCGAAGAGCGCCGCCTGCTGATCGCCGGCCACGCCCGCGATGGGTAGCTCGAGGCCGAAGTGCTCCTCGGCGCACACACCGAAGTCACCGGCGCTGGACTCGACGCGCGGGAGCAGCGCCGGCGGGACGTCGAGGAGATCGAGCATCCATGCATCCCACGACGCGTCGGCCAGATTGAAGAGCAGCGTACGCGACGCGTTGGTGGGGTCGGTGACATGGGACGCGCCGTCAGTGAGTCGCGCGATGAGCCACGAGTCGATGGTCCCCACCGCCAGCTCCCCGGCCTCGGCCCGTGCCCGGAGTTGGGGCTCGGCGTCCAGGATCCAGCGGATCTTGGTGCCCGAAAAGTACGGGTCCAGGAGGAGGCCGGTGCGCTCGCGAACCTCCGCCTCGTGCCCCGCCTCGCGAAGGTCGCGGCACAGCGGAGCCGTGCGCCGATCCTGCCACACGATGGCCCGGTGGACGGGCTGCAGCGTCTCCCGATCCCAAAGGACGACGGTCTCACGTTGGTTGGTGATGCCCACAGCCCGGACGTCGGCCTCTCCGGATGCGGCGGCCATGGCCTCACGGCCCACCCGGCGGGTGACCTGCCAGATCTCCTCGGCGTCGTGCTCCACCCAGCCGGGTTGGGGAAAGTGCTGCGAGAACTCCGAATAGGCATGGCCGAGCACCCGGCCGTCGGCGCCCAGCACCATGGCCGTGGACCCGGTTGTGCCCTGGTCCAACGCGAGGACGGCGGGTGTGCTCATGAAGGCGTGGTGACGAGCGGGGTGGACCGGGCCATGAACGTCCTCCTCAACGAACCCTTGTGAAAGATCCGAACGCGTATCGCCAGCCCACCGCCTCGAGAAGCTCGAGGAAGAGTCCCACCGGGAAGCCGACCACCGAATAGTAGTCGCCCTCGATTTCGGCGACCAACGCCGCACCGGCCCCCTGGATCCCGTAGGCTCCCGCCTTGTCCAGCGGCTCGCCGGTAGCGACGTACGCCCGGGCCGTGGCTTCGTCGAACCGCCGCATGCGCACCACCGTCCTGGCGACGCCGCTCACCGCTTCGCCCTCACCCCGGACGGCGAGGCCGCTGTACACCTCGTGCGTGGTCCCGGAAAGAGCGAGAAGCATGGCCACCGCGTCGTCGTCGTCCTGGGGCTTCCCGAGAACCGCTCCCCCGTCCACCACCACCGTGTCCCCTCCCACTACGAGGGTATGAGCCCCGGCCACCACGTCCCGCGGGACGGCCTCGGCCTTCGCCGCGGCCAGTCGTCGGACGTGCTCGAGGGGCGTCTCGCCCGGCAGGTACGACTCGTCGATATCGGTCGGGACGACGTCGGGCTCGACTCCGAGTTGTCGCAGCACGTCGAGTCGGCGGGGGGAAGCCGAGGCCAGGATGATGCGGGGGGCGACTCCCGTCACCCCGCTTCCTTCTCCAGAACGAGGGTCACAGGACCGTCGTTCACCAGATCCACCTCCATCATCGCGCCGAACTCGCCCGTTTCCACGTCCGTGACCCCCCGGGCGGCCAGGGCCTCGACGAAGGCGTCGTAGAGCGGGATGGCATGCTCGGGGTGAGCAGCCTTCACGAAGGAGGGTCGACGGCCCTTCCGGGTGTCGCCGTACAGGGTGAACTGGCTCACCACCAGAAGGCCACCGCCGACGTCCAGCAGCGACCGGTTCATCTTTCCCTCGTCATCGGAGAACACGCGGAGCCCGACCACCTTGTCCGCCATCCACTCCACCTCCTCCGACGTGTCGGAGTCGGTGAAGCCCACGAGAAGGACATGACCCCGGCCGATCCGGCCCACCGTCGCGCCGGCGATCCGCACCTCGGCACGCGTAGCGCGTTGCAGCACGACCTTCATGCCCGGCCCGAACCGGCAGACCTCACTCGACGGTGACGGACTTGGCCAGATTCCTCGGCTGATCGACGTCGCAGCCCCGCATGACGGCGATGTGGTAGGCGAGAAGTTGGAGCGGAATGGTGGTCAGCACGGGCAGGAGATGGGGCAGCGTCTGCGGCACCTTGATCATGTGGTCGACCTTGCCCTGGAGTTCCGGGGCGTCGTCGCTGACGATGGCCAGGATCCTTCCCTGCCGCGCCTTAACCTCCTCGATGTTCGACACGACCTTGGAGTAGATGGGATCGCGCGGCGCCAGAGCCACCACCGGCATGTTCTCGTCGATGAGGGCGATGGGGCCGTGCTTCATCTCCGCGGCCGGGTACCCTTCCGCGTGGATGTAGCTCACTTCCTTCAGCTTGAGGGCACCCTCGAGGGCCACCGGGAATTGGTAGCCACGGCCGAGGTACAGGAAGTTGTGGGCGTCCTTGTACTCCGCTGCCAGATCGCGGATCTCGTCATTGAGCTTGAGAACCTCTTCCACCTGGCCGGGAAGTACCTCGAGGTGCTGGACGATCTCGTGTCCCTCCACCGCGGACATCTCACGCCTGCGGCCCATGAAGAGGGTGAAGAGGGCCAGTGCGACCAGCTGACTCGTGAAGGCCTTCGTGGAGGCCACACCGATCTCGGGACCGGCGTGGAGGTAGATGCCGAAGTCGGTCTCCCGAGCGATGGTGGAGCCCACGGCGTTGACGATGCCCATGGTCTTCATCCCTCGGCGCTGGGACTCCTTGAGGGCGGCCAGGGTATCGGCGGTCTCCCCGGACTGGCTGATGGCCAGCGTGAGCGTGCCTTCCTCCAGCACCGCGTTCCGGTACCGGAATTCCGACGCGTACTCGACGCTCACCGGGATCTGGGCCAACTCCTCGAGCATGTAGTCGCCCACCAGGCCGGCGTGCCAGCTCGTCCCGCACGCCGTGATGACGATCCTCTGGATGCGGCCAAGATCGAACTGGTGGTCGAGAATCCCGCCCAATCGGGCGTCGCCCTCGTCCGTAAGAAGGCGACCCCGCATGACGTCGGCGAGGCTCGAGGGCTGCTCGAAGATCTCCTTGAGCATGAAGTGCTCGAAGCCGCCCTTCTCGATGGCATCGAGGTCCCATGTCACCTCGTGGACGCCCCGCTGCACCTCTTCGCCCAGGAGGTGGTAGGTGCGATACCCGTCGGCGGTCAGCACGGCATAGTCGCCATCATCGAGGTACACCACGTCCCGCGTCGACTCGATAACCGCCGCGGCGTCGGAGCCGGCGAGCATCTCACCGTCCTGGCCGACCCCGATGAGGAGGGGGCTGCCGTTCCTGGCCACGACGATCTTGTTGGGGTCCCGCGACGACACCACCGCGATGCCGTAGGCGCCTTCCACCTGTCGGAGCGCGGCGGCCACGGGGTCTTCCATCTGCTCGCCGTCTTCCCAGAGGAAGTCGATGAGGTGCACCACCACCTCGGTATCGGTCTCCGACGTGAAGGGGTATCCCTCCTTCCGGAGTTGCTCCTTGATGACGGCTGCGTTCTCGATGATCCCGTTGTGAACCAGCGCGATGTCACCGTCCCTGGAGGTGTGGGGGTGGGCATTGGGCTGATTGGGGGCGCCGTGGGTGGCCCACCGCGTGTGCGCGATCCCACACGTCGCTGACGAGGGCGCCTGCTCGAGCGCGTCCTCGAGCACGTGGATCTTCCCGGGTCGCTTCGTGACCTCCACGCCGGCCCCGTTCAACAGGGCGACACCAGCGGAGTCGTATCCGCGGTACTCGAGGCGCTTGAGCCCGGCCAGGAGGATCGGTGTCGCGTTTCTTGGGCCTACGTATCCGACGATGCCGCACATCGGGCCAGGTCCTCCGTTCGAGGAAAAGCGTTCATGTCAGGCCACGCCCTGCAAGAGGGCGCCGGCCCGGTCGACGAGCTGTTTCGCCGCCGCGCCGTCGGACGCCTCGGCGATGAGACGAACCACGGGCTCGGTGCCCGAGGGGCGCACGTGGAGCCATGCCTTCTTGCTCGGCCATGCAAGACGAAGGCCGTCGGAGTCGTCGGCCGACTCCGCCTCGAGATCCGACGCCAGGGCGGCGTATCCGTCGGCGAGGGCCTCCCGGGGGAAGGACACCTTTTCCTTCACGATCTCGTAGCTCGGCCAGCGTGCCGCCGCCTCCGAAGGCGTGGTGCCCTCGGTGGCCAAGTGCTGGAGTATGAGGGCACAGGCCAGCGGAGCGTCGCGGGTGTGATGGAGGGCGGGCAGGATGACGCCGCCGTTGCCCTCCCCTCCCACCACCGCTCCTTCGTGCTGCATCCGCCGGGCGACGTTCACCTCGCCCACCGGCGCCCGATGCAGGGGTACCGCGAAGGCCTGGGCCACGTCCTCGAGGATCTGGCTGGTGGAGAGATTGGTGACCACCGGCCCGGGGGTCCCTTCGAGCACCGCCGCCGCGGCCAAGGCGAGCGTCAGGTCCTCTCCCATGGGCCTGCCCTGTTCGTCCACGAGGGAAAGTCGGTCGGCGTCGGGATCGATGGCCAGTCCCACGTCGGCGCCCGACTCGGCCACCAGACGGCCCAGGTCGGCGAGGTTCGCCGCGGTGGGCTCGGGGTCCCGGGGAAACAGCCCGTCGGGCTCCATGCCGATGCCCACCACCTCGCACCCCAGGCGATCCAGGAGCTCGGTGACCACCGGTCCGCCGGCTCCATGGACACAGTCCACAGCAACGCGAAGGCCGGCACCGCGAATGGCGTCGGCATCGATCTGGGGCAAATCGAGAATGGCCTCGAGGTGGCGGCTCCACGCCTCTTCGGCGGTGGTGACGCTCCCGAGGGAATCCCAACGAGCTCGGGGTGGGTCCTCCTCTGCGAGATACCGCCGGAACGCAGCCGACCGATCCGCATCCAGGAAGATCCCTTCGCTGGACACGAGCTTGAGGGCGTTCCATTCCGCCGGATTGTGGCTCGCGGTGACGCCGATGCCACCGATGGCGCCGTGGTGGCGCACGGCCATCAGGAGCGTCGGGGTGGGCACGACGCCCAGGTCGACGACGTCGCAGCCGACGGACTGGAGGCCGGCGGTAACCGCTCGGGCGAACATGGGACCCGAAACGCGGGAGTCGCGGCCGATGCAGACGATCCGACCCTTCTCCACGGTCTGGAGGTGGGCTCCGAGGGCGGCGGCCACCCCGGCCATGAGTTCCGGCGTGAGGGGATCGCCGACGAGCCCCCGAACTCCGGAGACGCTGACCATGAGGTTGTCGGGAAGCTGTATCGGCAACGGGCCCTCGGAGGGCTGGAGACGGGGGGAAGCGAGGTCCGGCGAGGCGTGCTTCACATCAAGTCTCGCGCGGGCGCACGCCGGGAGTCAATGAAGTCGTGAGGGGCCGTTACGGCCACATGGTTTTCTTCCCGACCCGGCCCTCTGTACTTCTTCGACAGCCTTCTACATTCCGGTCGCGACGTACGCGACCCGCCCGTCCTCCAGAACCCGCAACGCTCAGGCGCATTCCCATGGATCACGAGGCAACGAAGGGCCTCTCGTTCGGCACGCTGGCCATCCACGCCGGCGTCGAACCCGAGCCGGTCACCGGGGCCATCATGACCCCCATCTTCCAGACGTCGACGTACGTCCAGCCGGCGGTGGGGGAGCCACGCAAGGGGAGCTACGATTACGGTCGGACCGCCAATCCCACTCGCGAGGCGCTCGAAGGGAACATCGCGGCCCTCGAAGGCGGGACCCACGGAATCGCCTTCGCCTCGGGCCTGGCGGCCATCGAAGCCATCGTGAAGCGGCTCTCGGCCGGCGACCACGTGGTGAGCGAGGAGAACACCTACGGGGGCACCACCCGAATGTTCAACCACGTGTTGAGCCGGCTGGGGATCGAGTTCACCTACGTGGATTCCCGAGACACCGCGGCCGTGGGGGCCGCCATACGGCCGGAAACGAAGCTGGTCCACGTAGAAACGCCCACGAACCCCATGATGCGCCTCTGCGACATCGGCGCCATCGCCGAGCTCGCCCATGACGCAGGCGCCCTCCTCAGCGTCGACAACACCTTCGCCTCACCCTACAACCAACGGCCGCTGGAGCTGGGCGCCGACTTCACCCTCCACTCCTCCACGAAGTACGTCAACGGCCACTCCGACCTCATCGGTGGCCTGGTGGCGGTGAAGGACGAGGGGTTGGCCGACGACCTTTTCTTCATCCGCAAGTCCACCGGCGCCGTCCCCGGCCCCATGGACTGCTGGCTCACCCTGCGGGGAGCGAAGACGCTGCACGTCCGAATGGCGCGCCACAACGAGAACGGCATGGCCATCGCTCGTTGGTTGGAGAAGCAACCGACCGTGGACCGGGTGTTCTACCCTGGCCTGGAAAGCCACGAGCAGCACGACCTGGCGAAGCGGCAGATGTCCGGCTTCACCGGGATGGTGTCGGTGGATGTGGGGACGCTGGATCGCGCCAAGGCGTTCACGGAGCACATGAAGCTCTTCGCCCTCGCCGAGAGCCTGGGAGGCATCGAGTCGCTGGTCAACGTCCCGGCCCTCATGACCCACGCGTCGGTGCCCGAGGACCGGCGGGAGGCCATGGGCATCACCCCGGGGCTCGTCCGCCTGTCGGTGGGCATCGAAGACGTGGACGACCTCATTGCCGATCTCGACCGCGTCCTGGGCTGAGTCGACGAAGAGCGAACGGCGGTCGCCTCGGTCCGCGGAGCGTGGCGTGGGCGGGGCGCGACGAGCCTCGCGTGCGTATCTTCGAACGAGGGCGCGATCGCGGAGTACTGAAACCGCGGGTCGAAGGGGAGCGTAGGGCACCCCGACGTCGAAGCCTTCCCCCGACGGGGATTCATCGCACGAGGACATGGACATGGCGGACGAGCGGGACATGAACCAGGACGACCACGACGCCGACGGGAACGACGGGACGAACGGGGGCGGAGGCGACGGTCAGGCCCGGTCCAAGCGGATCCTGACGGAGATCGCCCCCCACTCGTGGGAGCATCCGGCCGACAAGGCAGCCCTCCAGGCGCTGCGGCGTATTCCCGTGTTCGACGAGGTGCTCAAGAAGGTCTTCGGGTTCTTTGGGGAGAAGCCCATCCGACTGGCCTTCCAGGCCAACGCCGTGCGCGTGAGCGAGAACCAGTTCGGCAACGTCTATCGCATCTATCAGGAGTGCCTCAAGACGCTGGACGTCGAGGAAGAGTATCCGCTCTTCATGTCTCAGACGCCCATCGTCAACGCAGGCGCCTACGGGATGGAGCAGCCCTTCATCATCCTGAACTCCGGCACCGTCCGGCTCCTGGAAGACGACGAGCTCGCCTACGTGATCTCCCACGAGATCGGGCACATCATGAGCGACCACGTCCTCTACAAGACGATGACGGTCCTGCTCATCAAC
>CALJKZ010000309.1 GCA_937983085.1 uncultured Gemmatimonadales bacterium | reverse complement strand
GTGCATGGCGAAAGAGATGCCCGACTAGATCTCGTACTGTGTCAGGACCCTCAAGTCCTCCGAAATTGACTGGAGGACCTCTCGCATAAGCAGCGTGCCGAAGGAGAAGGCCTTGCGCAGGTCGATGTCGAAGCCGGCCTCTCCCGCCACGAAACGCTGTCGGGGCCTGACGCCGTCCAAGCGCCGATCGACGCCGACCCTGTGGAACAGTCGCTCGATCTCCTCCAAGGCGAACCACGGCTTCTGCACGATGGACACCCGCCCAACGCCCTCGGGCATGACCGCATACACGTCCAGATGAGGCGTCCATTCCAGGGCCTCCGCGACGGTGGGTCCGCCGGGAGAGGCCATGGCGTTGTGCATGCTCACCGTGGCTTCCTTGGAGAAGCCGGCCGGCGGATTGCACGAGACGGCCCACACCGATGCCGAATAGGGAATGGTGAGGGTGCCGCCTTCCACCTGGATCCCCAGGGCGTTCTCGCCGAACGAGAGATCCATGGCGAGGCGAGGCCACGGCAGGTCGGCGAGCGCGTCACCGGTGATCAGGCGGGTGTGGAGCCCCTGACTGCGCAGCTCCTCCACGAGGTCGTGGGCGCGTTGGGGGCCCGTGGCGGCCAGGATCTCCGGAGCCGGAAACGCCACCTTGAGTCGGGCCGTCTCTTCGTCGAGCCCGAGGGTCTTCGACATGGCTTCCACATCGACCTCTCCGTGGGGAGGGTCGGAGACGACGAGAATCTGCGGTTGCAACGGCGGCTCCGGATTGGAGTTGGGGGAGGCCTTCCAAAATAGGATACCTTCTTCCCTTCAGCACCGCCCGCATTGCATGCGGCACACCTCCTCGGGCCGATGATCTCCGACCCAGAACTCCGCTTTCGCCTTCCGCTCTTCCCGCTGCCCACGGTGCTGCTGCCCGGCATGCTCATGCCGCTCCACATCTTCGAGCCCCGGTACCAGCAGATGGTGGAGGACTGTCTCGAGGGTGACCGTCGGTTCGGTCTCATCTACCACGACTGGGACGACCAGGGGCCGTTCCTCGGCGAGTCGGGTCGCATCGGCTGCGTGGGGGAGATCGGGGAGCACCAGGCCCTGGAGGACGGCCGCTCGCTCATCGTCGTTCAGGGGATCGAGCGCTTCCGGATCGAGGACGGGATCGAGTCCGACACCCTGTACTTCGAGGGACTCGTCACGCCCCACCCGGATACCACCGTCATGGAGGGAGAGGAGCTGGCCTCGCGACGTCAGGAGTCCGTCGCCCTCTTCCACTCCGTGGTGGCATCGTTGAGTGATCGTCCGGAGGCCCTGCCGGACCTCGACGCCGATCGGGAGCTGTCCTTCCTGCTGGCGCAGACCTTCCAGGTGGACCCGAAGTGGCATCAGCGCCTGCTGGAGCTCACCGACGAAGGGTCGAGGCTCGCGCGTGTAGATCGGGTGCTCCGGGCAGTCCTGAAGTAGCGACGGCTCGACGAACCCCGCCACGACCTCCTAGAACACCGCCGTGGCCGACACGCCGAAGACGGTCTCCGTGTCGTCGATGCCCGCTTGCTGTTGGAACGCGTCGTCCAGGGCCAGCAGGACGGTGAACATCGGACTCACGGTGATGGGCCCGACGGGAATCCCCACCGAGGCTCCGGCGTCGACGTAGGAGAAACCGGAGAAGTCGACGTAGTAGTTGTTGTTGTAGTCCAGATTCCCGGCCAGGTCGAGGGTCGCCCCGCTCGGCCCCAGCGGTGCGCTGTGGGACAAGGTGAGCGTCGCGTGGGTCCCGTCGCCCAGGTCGAAGTCGTGGGCCACGTAGAGGGTGGGGTTCAGGGGCGCGGTGAAGACGAGCCCCCCGTACACCTCGGGGGTGCCCTCCCAGCTCGTACCGAGATCGAAGTTGTAGAGAGCGGCGCCGACGAAGAGGCCCACTGTGGGAGCCACCTGGGTGTAGTAGTCGCCGTACAAATCGAACTCCGTGACGGCGCTGGCGTCGTAGTCGTAGACGGAGAAGGCGTTGAGGGTGATCCCGCCGGGCGTGGCGACGGAGAGCCGGGCCTGCGATACGGCGCCGGTAGCGAAGGGAATGCCGGCGAAGAAGTAGTCGCTGAGAACGTTGAGTTCCGCGGTGGTGGTGACGGGAGATTGGGCCTCCACGGTGTCGGGCTCTGTCATGCCCGCGAGGGCGAGAGCCACGACCAGTGCGACGAGCGATCCGGCGGGTGCGGTTCGGTTCTTCATGGACGGTCTCCTGGTTGACGGCGCTTGCGGGATAAGATGCGATCCGGTGGGCGCGTGGGCGAGAGGAATCCTCATGCAGGGATCCTTCTCTTGGAGAGGCGTCGAAACGACGCCGGAGGGACCATCAACCCATCAGCGCGACGGCGGCGACGATCAGCACCGCGACCACCAGGAGGCCGAGACCGACCAGGCGGAGATCCAGGGTGTCGCCCTGACCCGGTTCGATGGTGGTCGAAGGAGCGAGGTCGTGGGCAGAGTCGGCGAGGGCCGCCTCTACGGCAGCCCGTAGCTCCTCCACCGAGGCTGGGCGAGACCCCGGACGCAGCGCGAGGGCGCGGGTGATGATGGCCTCGAGCCTGGCCAATCGCTTCTCGTCTTGGGGCGAGGAGGGACTCGTCGTGCGTCCCGCCAGCTGGACGGTGAACGGTTCGACACTGCGTTCGTGGACGGGCGGGACCCTCCCCGTCACCATCCTCACGAGGAGCAGGCCCAGCTGGTAGACGTCGCTGGAGGGGGTGATGGGGTCGCCGCGCAGCTGCTCGGGAGACGCATAGCTCAGGGTGAGAACGTGCACCCCGGTGGTCGTGGGCTTTCCGATGCCCGGAAAGGCGCTTCGGTCGAGGATCTTCGCGATTCCGAAATCGAGGAGGCGCACCTCACCGTCGGCGGTCACCAAGACGTTGTCGGGCTTGAGATCGCGATGGACGACCCCGCGGCCGTGGGCGTACTCCACGGCTTCGCACACGTCGAGGAAGAGCGTGAGGCGCCTCTCGAGGTCGACGGCGACCCTCTCGCAGTAGCGGTCGAGGCGCTCGCCCTCGACGAATTCGGTCACCAGATACGGCCTGCCGTCGGAGGTCAGGCCGTCATCGAGGAATCGAGCGATGCGGCCGTGGTCGAGGCGGGCGAGGATCTGACGCTCGGCCATGAAGCGACGACGAACGCGCTCCGAGTCGGCGTCGGCCCGCACCACCTTCACCGCCACCCACGGCGTGCTCTCGTCGTCGTCCCGTCGGGCGCGGTACACCGTGGCCATCCCGCCCTTGCCTACGGCCTCGTGGATCCGGTACGGGCCCACATGCACCGGAGGCGACCGGCCGTCGTCGGCCTCGGCGCCTTCGGGCCCGGGGTCCGTGACATGGGCGAGGGCGGCGGCAACCTGGTCCAAGGGGCCTTCCGCAGCATGCGCCTCCAAGAGGCTCCACACATCCTCCCGGAGACCCGGCTCGATGTCCAACTCGTCCAGGTATTCCCGCCGGGCTTCACGGGGTCGGTTCAGCGCCGCTTCGAAGAGCTCCTGGACCTGCGCGAGGTCATGCATCCTCGCCGTCGGGATCGCCGCCCAGCTCCCGATTCAACCAGGCGCGGGCGAAGGCCCAGTCCCGTTTCACCGTGGTCGGTGACGTGTCGAGGGCCTCGGCGGTTTCCTCCACGGACAGGCCGACGAAGCATCGGCACTCCACCACCCGGCACTGGCGCTCGTTGGTCTGCTCCAGCCTCTCCAACGCTTCGTCGAGGCGGAGGAGGGATTCGGACCGAAGGACGGGGAAGTCGGTGGCTTCGTCGAGGGAGACGAGAACGGCGTCGCCTCCGCGCTTCGCCCGACCCGCCCTACGCGCGTAATCGATGAGGATCCGCCGCATCTGACGCGCCGCCATGGCGAAGAAGTGTGCCCGGTCCTGCCAGTCGACCTGATTGATGTCCACGAGCTTCATGTATGCCTCGTGGACCAGCGCCGTGGTGGTGAGCGTGTGGTCCGGACGCTCTCTCGAGAGGTGACCTTGCGCGATGCGGCGAAGCTCCTCGTAGATCACCGGCATGGCACGGTCCACGGCGTCGCGACGGCCGCGGGCGGCCTCCTGGAGAATGCGGGTGACGTCGGGCGACTCGTCCATGGGTCCATCTTCGGGATCCGGTGGCACTCACGCCATGGCCGGCGCGTATGCGTAGCAAAAAATCCGCGCCGGCCTAAGTTGTCCCGATCGCTCCCCGAACAGGACGGACGCCGTGCCGGACGACGTCACTCGTCGCGACTTCGTGTCGACCTCTTCCAAGCTCGCCTTGGGAGGCATGATCGTGCCCGGGCGCGTGCTTTCGGGACGTGGCCGCCAGCTGCCCAGCGATACCCTCGGCGTGGCCATCGTGGGCGCCGGCGGGATGGGGGCCGAGAACGCCCAGGAGTTGGGCACGGAGAACATCGTCGCCGTCTGTGACCTGGATCTCGATCTGGTGGCCAGGAAGGTCCAGGAACGGATGACCGACGGCGACGGCAATCCGCGAGAGAAAGGTCACCGTTGGGCCGAGCAGTATCAGGCGGCGGCAAAGTACACCCGCTTCGACGAGATGCTGGCCAATCAGCCCGACATCGACGCCGTCCTCATCGCCACACCGGACCACACGCATGCGGTCATGACCGCCGCGGCCATGCGAGCGGGCAAGCACGTGTACGTGCAGAAACCTCTGACCTACTCGGTCCACGAGGCGCGGGCGCTGAAGGCCCTCGCCGATGAGACCGGCGTCGTGACCCAGATGGGCAATCAGGGTCACTCCTCGGACGAAGCCCGGCTCATCAACGAGTGGATCCAGGCCGGCGTCATCGGAACCGTCCGCGAGGTGCACGTCTGGACAGATCGCACCATCTGGCAGCAAGGCCTTCCGCGCCCCGAGCCCATGGGGGGCGACTCCGAGCCCATCACGTCCGCCGACCGCTCGTGGTGGCCGGGCTCGGTGAACGAGCTCCAGGCGTCGGCTCTCCATGCCGACTTCACGCCTCCGCCCGGGCTGGAGTGGGATCTGTACGTCGGTCCCTGCGCACGGGACGTGGCGTACCACCCCATCTACCACCCCTTCCATTGGCGGGGCTGGGTGGACTTCGGCGTGGGTGCTCTGGGAGACATGGGCGCACACCTCATCGACCACCCCTTCTGGGCCCTGGATCTGGGGTACCCCGACACCATCGAGGCCACGTCCACGCCCTGGGGCGGGGACGCCGACGACCCCGTGTCGTACCCCATGGCGACGAAGGTGCACTACGAGTTCCCGCGCCGGGGCCTCCTCCCACCCGTGGACCTTCATTGGTACGACGGCGGCCTCATGCCCAAGCGACCCGAGGCTTTGCCCGACGAGGTCGAGCTGGAGCGCATGGGCGGCGTCATCTACGTGGGAGAGCGAGGGATTCTCATGCACGAGACGTACGGCCGGAACCCCACGCTCTATCCCGCCGAACTGCAGGAGGAGGCGGCTGCCGTGCCGCCCACCTTCCCTCGGATCGAGGAGAGCCACGAGATGAACTGGGTCCGGGCGTGCAAGGGCGAAACCGAAGCGACGAGCCCGTTTTCCTACGCGGCTCCCCTTACCGAGGTGATGCTCCTGGGGCTCGTGGCGCTTCGCGCCGGGCAGGGCTTCAAGATGCGCTACGACGCGGAGGCGATGCGGGTGATCAATTCGGTGGAGGCCAATCGGTTCCTCACGAGGGAGTACCGGGCGGGGTGGACGCTGTGAGCCCCGGCCTGCGAGCACGCCTGGCCGCATCGCTCCGGGTCACGGTCCTCGTGATGAGTGCCGGGGCGGCCGCGGCGTGCGCGGGCCCCGCCAACGGTGAGCCCGCCACGGACGGCGACGCCCCAGCCGCCCTCGATCAGGAGGCACCCTTGAACACCCTCACGGAGGCGGAGCGAGCCGACGGGTGGGAGCTCCTCTTCGACGGCGCGTCACTGGACGGCTGGCGAGGCTACAACCGGCCCGATCTGCCGGGGGGCTGGGCGGCGGTGGATGGCACGCTGGCCCGTACGGGGTCGGGCGGGGACATCATCACGGACCGCACGTTCGAGGACTTCGAGCTGCGACTGGAATGGAGGCTCGAGCCCGGCGGGAACAGCGGCATCTTCTACCGGGCGGCCGAGGGCGAGGAGTGGGTGTATCACAGCGCACCCGAGTATCAGGTCCTCGACGACGAAGGACACGCCGACGGCCAGAGCCCCCTGACCAGCGCCGGCGCCAACTACGGCCTCCACCCGGCGCCTCGTGGGGTCGTGCGGCCGGTAGGCGAGTGGAACGAGGCGCGGATCGTGGTGACCGACGGTCGGGTCGAGCATTGGCTCAACGGCACGCGCATGGTGGAGTACGAGCTCGGGAGCGCCGATTGGCAGGCTCGGGTGGCGGGGAGCAAGTTCTCCGAGTGGCCGGCTTACGGTCAGGCCCATGCCGGCCACATTGGTCTCCAGGATCACGGCGATCCCGTCTGGTACCGGAACATCAAGATCCGGGTCATCGAATGACGGATCGCGGGAAGGGCGGGTCGTACCCGGGGCAGCGAAGCGTGGGACGTCGCTCTTTACTGGCTGGCCTTGTCTGTGGAGCCGCCCTCGTGGCGTGCGCGCCGGAGCGTTCCCAGGCCGAAGGTGTCGATTCGGGGGTCTCCGGGCGGGACGACTCGCCGCGGCTGCAAGGGTGGGGTGTGCAGCTCTACACGCTGCGCGACCGCCTGGAGAACGAGCTCGAATCGACGCTGGCCGCCGTCGCGGCCATCGGCTACACCGAGGTGGAGCTCTTCCAACTCCACGGACTCACGGCGTCGGCCATGCGGTCCATCCTCGACGCCGAGGGACTTCGCGCCACCTCGAGCCACTACCCCATCCAGGCGTTCCGGGAGGCGTTGGACGCCACCGTGGAGGGGGCGGTGGAGCTGGGGCAATCGCTCATGGTGCTCCCGTCCATTCCCGCGGACGAGCGTACCCCCGACGGCCTTGCGCGGGTCGCCGACGATCTCAGCCGGGCGGGTGAGCGGGCACGAGCCGCGGGCCTCCGGGTGGGCTATCACAACCACGACTGGGAGATGCGCCCGTTGCCCGACGGCCGCCTCCCCATCGACGTGTTGCTCGACCGCGCCGACGCGGCGCTGGTGGACTGGCAGATGGACATCTTCTGGACGGTCCACGGGGGAGCGGATCCCCTGGCCATGCTCGATGCCCGGGGGGATCGCATCACGAGCGTGCACGTGAAGGATCGTACCGCCGATGGTGACATGGTGGACGTCGGTGACGGCGTCATCGACTTCGCCTCGGTCCTCGGCGAGGCCGCGTCCCTGGGACTGAGCCATGCGTACGTGGAGCACGATCGCCCCGGGGACTCGGTGGAGAGCGTTCGACGGAGCTACGACCACCTCGCCTCCCTCAGCCTGGAGCGCGGGTGATGGCGTCACAGAGCCGGGACGAGTACGACGTCATCATCGTCGGGTCGGGCGCAGCCGGCGGGATCTGTGCCTATGTGCTGGCGTGTCAGGGCGTGCGGGTCCTCATGCTGGAGGCCGGGCGCGACTACGACCCCATCACCGAGACGCCGATGTTCCAGCTGCCCCGCGACGCTCCCATGCGTGGCGCAGGCACGCCGGAGAAGCCCTTCGGCTTCTACGATGCCACCGTCGACGGGGGGTGGCAGGTTCCGGGTGAACCCTACTCCAGCGCCGAAGGCACGGACTTCCGTTGGTGGAGGGCGCGCATGCTGGGTGGGCGCACCAACCATTGGGGGCGGATCTCGCTCCGCATGGGGCCCTACGACTACAAGCCCCGCTCCCGGGACGGCCTCGGATTCGACTGGCCCATGTCGTACGAGGACATGGCGGCCTACTACGACAAGACCGAAATGCTGGTCGGGGTCTACGGCTCCAACGAAGGGCTCGAGAACACTCCGGACTCCTCACCGGGTGTGCTCCAGCCGCCTCCGGCTCCGAGAGCCGAGGAACTCCTCACGCAGAAGGTCTGCGCGGACGAGTTGGACATTCCGGTCATCCCGGCCCACCTGGCCATCATGACCCAGCGGCAGGACGCCGACCGGCTTTCCCGTGCACTCTGGCCGGACAACGCTCTGGCCCGCCGGGTGACGGCGGACTCCATGCGGTCCCGGGCCGCCTGCTTCTATGCGACGCCGTGCGGTCGGGGATGCTCCATCAAGGCCAACTTCCAATCGCCCACGGTGGTCCTGCCCCCGGCACTGGCCACCGGCAACCTCGACATCATCACCGACGCCATGGTCCGCGAGGTCACGGTCGACTCGGCGGGACGGGCCACGGGTGTGCACTACGTCGACAAGCGAACCCGCCTCGACGAACACGCGAGGGCGCGGGTGGTGGTACTCGCGGCGAGCGCGTGCGAGTCGGCCCGCATCCTCCTGAACTCGAAGAGCGCCCTGTTCCCCGACGGACTGGCCAACGGCAACGGGCTCGTCGGCAAGTACGTGATGGATACGGTAGGAGCCGGCGTGGGTGGGCAGATTCCGGCGTTGGAGAACATGCCGCCCCACAACGCCGACGGCGCGTCGGCCATGCACGTGTACATGCCGTGGTGGCTGTACCAGGAGCAGGCCCGAGGCCAACTCGACTTCGCCCGTGGATACCACATCGAGTTCGGTGGGGGCCGGAAGATGCCCGGCTTCGGCTTCATGGGCGGGCTCGCCCCGTTTACCGACGGCGCGTACGGCCAGCGGTTCAAGGAGGAGTGTCGGCGGTACTACGGCTCCTTCATCTGGTTCGACGGTCGGGGGGAGATGATTCCCAACGAGGACTGCTACTGCGAGATCGACCCGGACGGCGTGGACCAGTGGGGCATCCCCACCCTCCGATTCCACTGGACGTGGTCCGATCACGAGCTGAACCAGGCGCGTCACATGCAGCGGACGTTCGCCTCCATCATCGAAGCCATGGGAGGCAACGTCACCAGCGCGGTGCACGACGACGGGGCCGACGCCATCGCCGCTCCCGGTCAGATCATCCACGAGGTGGGAGGCGTCATCATGGGCTCCGATCCCGCCACGTCGGTGCTCA
>CALJKZ010000308.1 GCA_937983085.1 uncultured Gemmatimonadales bacterium | reverse complement strand
AGCTCATCCCGCAGCCAGTCCAAGGCTGAGGCCGGGACCGGGCTGAACGGTTACCTGCAGCGCGCCGGCCACCGCCTCATCATACCGCGTCGACGACCGCATCCGCTCGACGTGCCGTCGGATCGCACCGTGCGCCGTGGCGTAGCAGACTTCGAGCAGGTCCGCGACCTCCTGCACCGTGAGATCCGCCGCTCGTGGGAGCTGGCTCTCAAGGCCGCCGGGCTGAACGGGCGCAAGGGCTTGACGCCCCACTCGCTGCGCCACTCCTTCGCGACCCACTTCCTCCAGAACGGTGGCGCCGTCACCGACCTCCAGCAGCAGCTCGGACACGCCGAACTCGCGACCACGCAGATCTACGCGAGCGCGCTGTCGAAGCGGCGGCGCGCGGCCGTGATGGCGCTGGACTTCACGCGGTAGCTGGCGATGTGCGGCGATCAGGCTCCGTGCTGACACCGCGTGCAAGGCCGAGATCGACGAGGATGGCGTAGAGGGCCGGGATCACAACGAGCACGAGCGCCGTCGAGGCCAGGAGTCCGAACACGATGCTCGTCGCGAGAGGAATCAGGATCTGCGCCTGCAGGCTGCGCTCCATGAGCAGCGGGACGAGGCCGGCGATTGTCGTGAGCGACGTCAGCAGGACTGCTCTGAACCGGTCGCGGCTCGCCTGACCCGCCGCTTCTCCGACCGCCATGCCCTGCTGCCGCCGCGTCTTCACGAACACGACGAGCAGGATCGAGTCGTTCACCACGATGCCGGCCAGCGACACGAGGCCGAGGAGACTCGGCATCGACAGGTTCAGTCCCATCAGGAGATGGCCCCAGACCACCCCGATCAGGGCGAACGGGATCGCGACCATCACGATCAGCGGCTCGACGTAGCTGCGGAATTGGAAGCTCAGGAGGACGAACATCCCGAGCACGCCGATGGCCATGCCCGTGAACATCGACGAGCGCGTCGTCGCGCCCTCGGCGATCTCTCCTTCGAGCGCCACACGGACGCCCGGGAAGCGACGCTCGAACTCCGGAAGGAACTCGGACTGGAACTCGCCGAGAATCTCGGCGGTGTTGCTGGTCTGTGTGTCCACGTCGCCTTGGATCGAGACCGTGCGCTCTCCGTTCACCCGAGCAATGCGCGCCCACCCGCGCGACCGCTCGACATCCGCCACCGCGGTCAAGGGCACGGCCTCGCCGTCACCCGTCGTAAGGTGGAACGAGTCGAGGTCCCCGAAACCGTCGCGGTCCGCGGCCGCCGTGCGCACCTCCACCTCGTACTCCTCGGCGCCGACCTGAATATCGCTGGCGGTGCTCCCGTGGAACGCCGCCCGAAGCTGCTCGGCGACGGTGCGCGCCTCGAATCCGAGGTCGACTGCCCCAGAGGCGAGTCGGAACCGGATCTCGGGCTTGCCGGGCCGCAGGTCGTCCGACACGTCGAGAGCTCCGGGGAAGGTCCCAAGCCACTGCTGCACATCCACCGACGCGCGCTTGAGTTCGGCCAGGTCGTCGCCGTGGAGTCGGATGAAGATCGGCCAGCCGGCAGGACCGAACGTCGGCTCGGCGTACCGGATGTTGAGCACGTCGGGAAGCAGCCCCGTCTCCTCGCGCCATCGTGCGAGCAGCTCGTCGATCGGAGCATCACGGCGCTCCGCCGAGAGGAGATCGGCCGAGACCGTCAGGACGTGCGGGCCCGACTCGTGCGCATCGACATTGCGGCCGAACTGCACGCTGACGCCCCTCACGAGGCGCTCCCCCCCGGGCTGGCGGGGCGCAAACTCGCGCTCGACCCTGTCGAATGCGTCGGTCAGCCGCCCAGCCACGGACTCCGCCGCTTCGAGCGGCGTCCCCTGCGGCATCAGGACGCGGGCGAGGACCACGTCTCCGTCGATGTCGGGGAACGCCTGGAACTTCGCCCGGCCGCCAGCCACCAGTCCGAGGGTGACCAGGAAGGCGCCCAGCACTGCGCCCATGGTCGCCCACCGCCACCGAAGCGCTCGGTCCACGGTCCAACCGAGGATCGACTCGCGGACCCAGTCGATGCGCGCGTCGAACCAGATCCGGAAGCGCCCCGCGCGCTCGGCCTTGCGCCCGGCGTGCGCGTGCGCGAGGTGATGCGGGAGGATCAGGAACGCCTCGACGAGGCTGACCGCGAGCACGGCGATGAGCACGATGGGGACGGGTCGCAGCACCTTCCCGATATCGCCTTCCAGGAAGCTCAGTGGCCCGAAGACCGCGACCGTCGTGAGGAAGGATGAGAGCACACCCCACTTGACCTCGGCCGTCCCTGCGATGGCCGCCTGCAGCGCGCTCTTGCCTTGGCGCAGATGCGTCGCGATGTTCTCGGAGATGACGATCGCGTCGTCCATGAGCAACCCGATCGCGAGCAGGAGCGCGACCATGGACATCATGTTGATCGACTGCCCGAGCACCGGCAGGAGGAACAGTGCCCCCAGGAAGGCCACGGGAAGCCCCATCGCAACCCAAAAGGACAGACGCAGGCTGAAGAACAGCCACATCGTGAGGAAGACGAGCACCAGTCCTTACAGCCCGTTCACGACCAGCATCTCGAGCCGGTCTCGCACGATGTACTTAAGTTCCTCCGTCACGAACAGGCTGACGCCCTCGGGAGTGCGTACGCGCTCCTCCTCGATGAACGCCTGCAACCGCTCGTTCACGTCGAGGCTGTCCTCGGACTTCATCTTGCGGATCTTCAGCAGACCGGCGCGCTTCCCGTCGAACAGGATCTTGTCCTCGTCTCGCTCGAACGTCTCGGTGACGGTCGCGATGTCTCCGAGCCGGAGTTCCGCGCCCCGATCGCCGGCCAGGACGACCAGGGTCGCGAGTTCGACCGCCGTCCGCCGCTCGTCGGTGAAGCGCAGGACGACGTCGCGCTCGGGGGTCTCGATCGTGCCGGTCGGCAGGTCCACACTCTGGGCGCCTATCCGTCGCGCGATCTCGTTCACGGTCAGCCCGTGGCTGACGAGTGCGTGCTGGGAGACCTCGACCCTGAACTGGTGGTCCGAGAACCCCTCCAGCTCGATGATCGAGATCCCTGCGTCTCGACGCATCCGCCGCTCGAGGTCCTCGCAGTAGGCCTTGAGCTCGTGGGGGGCGGCATCGCCCGTGACGGCGACCGCGATCACCGGGTCGGTGCGGTGGAGTTCGCGGACCACCGCGTCCTCGGCGGCCGCCGGGAAGTCGTCGATGGCATCGACCTCGGTCCTGATCTCGTCGGAGAACCTCTGGAAGTCGGCTCCCTCGCGCATCTCGACGACGACGATGCCAACGCTCTCGCGCGCCTCCGCGCGAAGCTCTGCCACGTCCGAGACCCCGTCCAGCGCCTCTTCGACGCGGACGCAGATCGCGTCTTCGACGTCCTCCGCCGAGGCGCCGGGGTACTCGACGCGGACCTCGATCTCCCGTGGGGAGAAGTCCGGGAACGTCTCGCGCTGAAGCTCCGAGATGCTGACCAACCCCATGACCAGCAGGATCAGCATCAGCAGATTCGCGATGGTCGGATGGGCCGCGAAGAAGCGGATCACCGCAGGCGCTCCTCTCCACGGGCCTCGGACGCGATGCGCGCCGCGAGTTCCTCGTCAGGGAGCGGCCTCACGAGGACTCCATCCATCGCCGGTACCGGGTCGGACACGATCACTCGTTCGCCGGCGACCAGACCCTCGCCCACGACGGCGAAGCCTCCCTGGAGGAACTCGATCCGGACCTGGCGCCGCCTCATGCGATCCGTGTCGTCCACCACCCAGACGTGGTCACCGTCCAATGCGGCGCGAGGCACGGCGATCCCCTCTCGCGCCTGCGCGCTGCGGAGTTCGACCTCGGCGAGCATCCCGCGCATCAGCGGCGGCCGCGCCCCGGTCCGAGCCTTCTCGTACGGGGCATCGACTTCCACGACGAACCCGACCGTGCGGGTCCGCGGGTCCAGGCTGGCGTCGATGCGATCGAAGCGCGCGTCCCACTCGACCACGAAGTCACCTTCTTGGATCCGAACGACGGCCGAGAGATCGAGCAGGTCCGAGACGCTCGTCTCGTCGGCGGCCGTGTGGAGCGGGAGGCGACGGCCGGCGGGCAGCAGTCGCCGCACCCTGTCGATCTGGAACTGGGCGACCACCTCGACCCGGGAGATGGCGTCGGCGCGCACGACGGAGGCTCCCTTCGCGACGTACGATCCCTCTTGCGCGAGGACCGCCGTGATCCGGAGGTCGAACGGCGCGACGATGCGCACCCGCGCGAGGTCCCGTCGCGCCGCCGCGAGCCGCGCGCGCTGACTCGCAATGCGCGCTTCGAGCGCACGCTCCTGTGCCGGCACGAGCCGAATGGCGTTGCGGAGTCGCTGCACGGCCGTGCGCTGCGCGAGCGCCCGACGTTCCGCCTCGTCCAACTCGGAGCGTGAGATGGCCGAGTCGGCGAACAGCGTTCGCTGTCGCGCGAGATCGTCGTCGAGGAGAGCCAGGGAGCGCGCTTCGATCTGCAGCAGAGCCTCGTCGTTGCTTCGCTGGGCATCCAGCTCGTCGCGCTGCGCTTCCAGTTCTTCGATCGACCTGGCGACCTCCTCCACGGCGAGTTCATAGTCGACCGCGTCGAACCTCGCGAGCTCGGACCCTCCCGGCACGATCGCACCGACCTCGAGCTGATCGTGGGTCTCCTCGATGCGCCCGGCCACCTCGCTCACGCCATCCCACGTGAGCGCAGGGCCCACTCGGCCGTATCCGATGGTGCGCGGAACGACCTCGACGCTCTGTGCCGCCACCACGCGCACCGCCTGGGCAACCTCCGCTGCGGGCCGACGCGGCGATCCGGTCTTGGTCTGCACGACCACGGCGAGGATGACCAAGCCGATCAGCACCGGCACCAGCGCGACGACGCGCTTCGGCCGCAGCCACCGGCCGAGCTGGCGCGACGGCTTCACCTGGGGCTGCTCGTGGCCCTCTTCGGACGACATCGGGTCACCTACCTCGGACGTCATCACCCGACCTCCCAGCAGGACGCGTGAGAGCTTCGCGGAGTGAGTTCCAGATCTCGTCGGGGGAGAGGCTCGACAGGGGTGGCTCGTCCGCGAGCCGAATCACGCCCTCGTGCGCCGCGCCTCTGAGAACCCCGATGACCATCCAGACGAGCAGCGTCAGCGGCGCCACGACACTCAGTTGGTCGCGGTCTCGTGCATCGGCGAGGCAGCGCCCGACGAATGTGACCGAGCGCTCGATGAGCCCCTGCACCCGCTGTGCACCACGTTCCCCCGCCGCCTCTGCCAAGCGATCGTTGAAGGCCAGCCGGAGGATCTCGGGGTGCTCGCGGACCAGCGCCAGCCGACGCACGACGAACGCCCCGAGCCGATCGAGCGGTTCTCCGGGGTCCGGCGGAAACGTGCCCTCGACGAGTTCGGCGAATCGCTCGATCGCCGCGTCGACGATCGCTTGCATGCTGTCGAAGTGCCGGAACAGGGTGCCGTCTGCAATGCCGACTTCCTTGGCCAGCGCCGCGGCCGTTAGGCGCCGGGCTCCGTCCGCTGCGAGGATTCGAAGGGCGGCCGCGGAGATCTGTTGCCGCCGCTCTGCTGTGGGAAGTCGCGTGTCAGCCATCCCGCGAGCATAGCAAGCAAGTACTTGCTTGTCTACTCTGAAGGGGTTCGTACGTGCTTCAAGTACTGAGGCACCG
>CALJKZ010000307.1 GCA_937983085.1 uncultured Gemmatimonadales bacterium | reverse complement strand
CTCCCATCGACCTCGACCTCGATGCGGCTCACGTCGTCGTCGGGGGTCGGGACGCGGTCGTTCGCGTCAGCGCCCGTCTCTTCGAGTTCGGTGCCGTGCGGCTGTCGTACACCCTCGACGTCGGAGACGTCGACTTCGACCACCTCGTTTCCCGGGTGGACGACCTGGAGGCCCTCTTCCAGGAGGTCGGGCCTTGGCAGGCCACGCTTCGGGAGTTGGTCGCCCTACTCCGCCCGGTCCTCACCAAACCGTCGTCCTCGGGCATCGAGATCGACCATACCTTCATCAGCGTGTGCGGGTTCGATCCGGGTCTCCGTTCCGAGGACATCCTCGAGGACGTCGATCTGGTGCCGCTCCTCACCGGAGAGCACGAGGCGCTCTCGCGGAAGGCTCGCGCAGAGGTGCTCAGCCGCGCACTCACGTACTACCAGGACGACCTGGTGGTCATCGGACCCACGCGGTCGTTCATCGTGGAGCCCGACGCCGAGCCCGACGTCGCCGACGTGCTGGGGATGGCCCATGCCCAGCTCCTCGAGCTTCGGTACTACGACCAGCTCCTGGCCAAGGAGATCATCACGCTCCACGAACGCATCGACCGGACCCGGCTGGGTATGGGACCGATGGCGCGTCGGCGATACGCGGCACTCGCCCGGTCGCTGTATGCCCTCCACGCCGAGATCGCCTCGGTGTCGGAGCGCATCGACAACGCACTCGTGGTGACCGACGACGTGTACCTGGCGAAGGTCTACGATTCGGCACTCGCACAGCACCGCGTGCCTTCGTGGAGCGCCGGGGTCCACCGCAGTCTGGAGTTGGTGCGGGAGGCCTACACGGCACTCAACGACGAGGCCACGTCGGCCCGGGCGGAATACCTCGAGATCGCCATCGTCCTGCTCATCCTCATCGACATCGTGCTGGTGCTCATGGGGAAGATGTAGGACCGGGCCTCGCACCCTGAGCGACTCGGCGGGTACTCCCTGATTCGGGCACCATCAACAGACGCATCATCGAGGACGACGGAGCCATGGCGGCGAAGAAGCGCGGCAGGCAACAACCCCAGATCAAGGGATTTCGGCCGGGGAAGGCTCCCGCCCAACTGAAGAAGAAGCGGGCCAAGGCGCAGCTCGGCAAAGACGCCTCGTGGGCCGAGAAGCAGACGGTGGAGGCCGTGGCAGGACGGAGCCCCGATGAAGTCCGGGCCATGGTGAAAAAGTGGACACTTGGCCTCACCACAGGAGGCGTGCTCCTCGCCGTGGGAGGCGTTTTCCTCTACGGCTGGTCCATGGTTGCAGGCATCGTGGTTCACGTCCTGGCGGCCGGCCTGCTCTTCCTGGGCTATCGGATTCGCAAGCAGGGCGCGGCCCTCGAGGAGATGGCCGGGCGGCTGTAGGCAACACGATTCGAGGGGGTGACCGAACCCGTGCCGGCCACCCCCTCGTCCCTACTTCGTCATCGCGTCAGTCGTACAACGGTCCCTGGTAGGTCACCCTGTATCGAACCGCGAACCGATGGCACGCCAGCGGCCCCGCGCTCCAGCGAGACGTACCGAACGTGCCGGTGTCCATGCGTTCCCTGAACGTGATTCCCGGATTCCAGGAGAAGTGGGTCGGGTACGCGGTCCATACGTCGCCGTAGAGCCGCACGACGTCTCGACCGTCGAAGTGCAGCCTGACCTCCACGGCGTTGGAAGCATACTGCTGCGCGCCGCCTCCTGCGGTTAGGACGCCGCCTCCGAGTTCGTCGACGAGCGTGCTCACCGCCGAACCGTCTGCGACGTGGAACTCCGACGCGGCGAGGACCTGCACCGGCCACGGGAGGCAGAGTACACTCGCCCGCTCCACCCATCGCACGTCCACCATTTCCACCAGGTAGATCGCCCCGGTGGGCTCCGGCTCTGAGCACTGTGTCAGATTGTAGTCGGTCGTCTCACTGACCTGCGCCAGGACGTTGTCGGCCAGGTTGCGCACGGTGTACGAAATCGGCCGGGCGGTCGTGAGGTCGGCCTCCTCGTAGAAGTACGACGCGAATTCACCGGAGCGGATCACCGCCGCCGCCTGCGCCGCGTCGCCTCCGATGGCGACGAGATTGATCTCCGACGTCTCGAGGAGCGCCCGCTGTTCGGCCGTGAGCTCGCCTCCAATCTCACCCGCGCTGATGGACAGAGCCGACTTGATCTCGGCCTCCGTCGCCTGGGCGGTGAGAGAGAAGACCACCGTTTGACCATACACCACGCTCGATACGTAGACCGGCAGATTGTCGGGACCGACCCGCCCAAGGGCGACCTGCTCTTGAAGGAGGTCTTCGGTGAACTCATCGCTGAAGACTTCCCCAGGGGATTGGGGCAACACCATCGAGACCGTGAACATCTGGTGCGTGTAGACCGCCATCACGGTGGTCTTGTCCGCCCGCGCCGAGGCCTCGAGACTGGCCTGGATCGTGGCCCCGGAGTAGGAGGCCGAGAAGCCCGCGCTCATGGATGCCTGGGCGAGGGAGTGATAGTCCACCTGGTTGTAGAAGATCTTGCTTCCCGCCCTATGACCCGCCGTCGCCGCGGTTTCCACCAAGTCGCCGATGGCCTCGGTGACCGATGCCAGGTCCGGGTTGTCTACCGTCCTGGTGTTCTGGCCGGTGAGGATGTCGATGGAGAGGGTCAGAGGGGCGGATGGGAAGCTCGGCGAGGCTCCCGATGCCCCCGACGTAGCCGTCACCCTGAAGCAGGGATCCGGGCCACAGGATCTCCACGTCGGGATTCAGCGTGACGATCCTCTCGGGCGTCTTGGTGAGGGAGTGAGGCGTCTCGGTGCAGGTGTAGGACAATCCATCGACCACCTCCTGCCGCGTCGTCGTCGAGCTACCGGGGAGAGGTCCCTCGAAGTCGGCCAGCAACGGCGAGAACGCCTGCCAGCTGGGTAGTGCTCCCAGATAGGCATCCATGTTCGCGGGCGGAGATGCCGGCCCAGGCGTGGTCGGTCCCGTAGGCGCAGTCGTCTCCCCGCACGCCACGAGCAGGAAGGTCAGCAGGAGCCCACCGGGTAGCGCCGAATGGGCACGAGTCCGTCTGGGCGTCGGGAGTGGGTGGAACCGAAGCATCGGCGCCTCCTCGGAATGCGTCCGGCCCATCGCCGCGGCGACCGCGGGTGGGGCCGTCCAGTTGTCCACGGGCTCGCGGCGTTCCGCGTGACCCGTTCACTCTGGAAACGACATTCCTCGGCTTTTTTTCAATCGACGCGCGATCGCCACTCCGCGGCGCGCGCGTCGTCACCGAGGGACTCGAGGATCCCGGCGACCTCCCGGGGGAAGTCTTCGACCCTCAGGTGTCCGGGGGGAAGAGCGAGTAGGAGTCCATCCCAGGCGGCCTCCACTGCAGCGAGTCCCTCGGTCCGGCGGCCCGAGGCCAGCAGGGCCTGGCCGAGGTAGCCCCTCGCCATCGACGTACGCCACGCGTCGGCTCCGAGCTGCGACTCGTAGATCTCCAGCGCCGCGCTGAAGTGGCCCTCGGCTTCGCCGTGGCGGTCGGTCCTCTGCAGCGCTCTCCCAAGTGCCGCTTCGGCATGTCCTCTCCTGGGGTGATCCGCAGGAAGGATCGCCGCGGCCCGGTCGATCGCGCCTCGGGCGGTAGCCTCGGCCTCCTCCGCCTGCCCGGCCTCCGCGAGGGCC
>CALJKZ010000306.1 GCA_937983085.1 uncultured Gemmatimonadales bacterium | reverse complement strand
AGGTGGTCGGCACCGACCGGCCGATGGTCTGCAATCACCAGCCGGGCGACTACTTCGAGCTGTCGGGCGAGAACCTGAGCTTCCCGACGGGTCGGACCTTTCCCCTGTACCCCCTCGCGGCGCTCCTTCCCATCCTTCCGGCCAAGCAGCGCGAGACCGACCCGGCCGATTGGATGACCACCGATATGGACGTGGCGTGTCCCGACCCGCACTGTGGCGCCCGCTTCCGCATCACCCGCACGGGGCGGACCACCTTCCGACACGGCGACGTGACCCGTGTCCCCATGGACGGCGGATGATTGCCCCGCCCGGTCCACGATGATGGAGCGATTCGAACTCGCTCCCGACTACTCCGTTTCGCGCCTCATCCACGGCGGCTGGCAGTTCTCCGCCGGACACCGTCTCGCCGACGCCCGCCTCGACGATGCGGTGGACGTCCTCATGGCGTCGGCGGACATCGGCGTCACGACCTTCGACTGCGCCGACATCTACACCGGCGTGGAAGAGCTGTACGGCCGGTTCCTCCAGGCATGGTCCGAGCGGGGCACGGGGGCGCCCATCCAGATCCACACCAAGTTCGTCCCCGACGCGTCGGACCTCCCCGACGTGGACCGGGCGCACGTCCGCCGCATCGTCCACCGGTCCCTGGAACGATTGGGGGTCGAGCGCGTTGACCTGGTCCAGTTCTACTGGTGGCTGGACGAGGTACCGGGAATGGAAGACGCGGCGTGCTGGCTCGGTGAGCTGAAGGACGAGGGGAAGATCCGGCACGTGGCGGTGACCAACCTGGACGCGACGAGGCTCGGACGTATTCAGGACGCCGGCGTCGACGTGGTGAGCAACCAGGTCCAGTACTCCATCCTCGATCGCCGACCGGAGGGCGCGCTGGCTGCCCGGTGTGACGGAACGGGGACGCACTTCATCGCCTTCGGTACGCTGGCCGGCGGCTTCCTCACCGACCGGTGGCTGGGCAAGCCCGACCCTGGAATCGGAGGGGCGGAGGCCCATCTGGCCAACCGCTCGTTGGTGAAGTATCGGTTGATCATCGAGGAGTTCGGCGGGTGGGACGTCTACCAGGCGCTTCTCGAGACCCTGGCCGACATCGCCCGCGCCCGGGACGTCGAGATCTCGGCGGTGGCGGTCCGCTTTGTCCTGGATCAGCCCCACGTCGCCGCGGTGGTCGCCGGAGCCACGCGCCTCGGTCAGATGCTGCGCAACGCCGAGGCATTCGGGGTCCATCTCGACGCCTCGGACCACGCACGCATCCGGGCCGTCACCGATCCCGCTCCGGGCCCGGCGGGTGACGTCTTCGAGTTGGAGCGCGATCGTGATGGGCCCCACGGACGCATCATGAAGTACGACCTGAATCGCACCACGCCGTGAACCACTCCCCATGATCATCGACCTGCCTCTTCCCGATCGGGCGGCCCGCCAACGGGTGGTCACCGACCTGGACGCCAACCTCCTGGTGGAGGCGGGCGCGGGGTCGGGCAAGACCACCGCGCTGGTTCGCCGGATGGTGGCGCTGGTCCGGACGGGTCACGCCACCGTGGAGGAGATCGCCGCGGTGACCTTCACACGGAAGGCGGCGGCGGAGTTGCGGGAGCGGTTCCAGGCGGAGATCGAAGCCGACCTCCGAGCCGCCCGGGGGGCCGTCGAGTCCGACGTCGACCCCCTGGAGGTGGAGCGCCTGGCCACCGCCCTGGGCGACATCGACCGGGCCTTCGTCGGGACCATCCACTCCTTCTGCGCCCGGCTCTTGAGGGAGCGGCCGCTGGAGGTGGGGCTCGATCCGGGCTTCGAGGAGCTACCGGTGGAGGAGCGCGCCGGCCTGCGCCGTCGCTTCTGGGAATCGTACCTCGAGCGCCTGGCCCGTGATTCCGACCCCCTTCTCGAGGACCTGGCCCGGGCCGGCCTGAGACCGGTGCGTCTGGTCAAACTCTTCGAGACGCTGGTGGAGAACCCCGACGTGCGCTTCCCCGTGGACGGCCTCGAGCCGCCTTCGGTGTCGGAGGTCCAGCCCGTGCGGGCGGCGTTGGACGACATCGTCAGCCGGGGTTGGGAGCTCATGGACGACGTCCCGCCGGAGCGGGGGTGGGACTCGTTCCAGAAGAGGATCCGTCGACTCCATTTCGAGCGCGAGGTCACGGGGTGGACCGAGCCCGCGGATCTCTTCGAGGCGGTGGCGACGCTCTGCAAGCCCGCCTCATCCAAGGGCCACTCCACCACCTTCAACCGTTGGCGCGAAAAGGAGCTGACCCGGGCGGTGGTGCAGAGTGCCAACGACTTCGGCCACGGCGACACCCCGGCCCAGCGCGTCGTCGATCGCTGGTACGCCTATCGCTACGGACTCGCGGTCCGTCTGGGACAGGCGGCGGCCGAGGCGTTCGCCGAGCACCGGAGGCGCATCGGAAAGCTCGACTTCCAGGATCTCCTCCTCCTCGCCGCCCGGCTGCTCCGGAGCGACCCCGACGTGCGACGCCAGCTCGGCCGACGCTACCGGCGGCTCCTGGTGGACGAGTTCCAGGACACCGATCCCCTCCAGGCCGAAATCATGCTCCTGCTCACGTCGGAGCCCGAAGAAGGAGCCGAAGGCGAGGCCGACTGGCGGGATGCGGTGCCGCGGCCGGGAGGACTCTTCGTGGTCGGGGACCCGAAGCAGAGCATCTACCGCTTCCGGAGGGCCGACATTCAGCTGTACGCCAGGGTCCGGGAGCGCTTCGCGGTCTTCGGGGAGGTGGTCTCGCTCTCGGCGAACTTCCGCTCCCGGCCACCCATCGGCGACCTGGTGAACCAGGTCTTCCTGGCGCCGGACTTCTTCCCCGACGAGGCGACGCCGGAGCAGGCGGCGTTCGAGCGGCTGGACACCCGTCCCCCCACCGACCCCGTGCCGGCGGAGGGCATCTTCACCTACGTCCTCGACCCGGCCGGCAAGCGGAAGGATCTGGCAGCCGCCGACGACGGCGCCCGTATCGGGAGTTGGATCCGTCGCCGAGTGGATGCCGGCGAGCGCGTTCCCGCCGACTTCCTCATTCTCACCCGCGGCCGCGGCCAGCTGGCCGTCTACGCCCGGGCGTTGGAGGCGTACGGCCTGCCGGTGCAGGTGACGGGCGCCGGGATCGGGGTCGAAGACGAGATCCACGAGCTCCAGGCGGTCCTGGCGTGCATGATCGATCCCACCGATCCGGTGAAGGTCCTCTCCGCCCTGGTGGGTCTCTTCTTCGGCATCGACTACGAGCAGCTGGTGGAGCACCGGCTGGGCGGGGGCTCCTTCGACGTCATGACGCCCGGCGACCGGGGGCAGCCCGACGTGCTGGCCGGCCTCCGCCGGCTCCACGGCTGGTGGCGTGACTCGGTGGCGCGTCCCGCCGACGTCTTCATCCACGGCCTCGCCCACGACCTGGGCCTCCTCCCCCTGGCGGCGTCGGGCGACCTGGGCTCCATCCGCGCCGGCGCGCTCCTGTACGCTCTGGACTCGGTCCGGGCGGCGGCGCTCGCCGGTGACGCGTCGCTGCCCGGCGCTCTGGAGGCGCTGGGGGCCGCCCTCGACCTCACCGAGGCCGAGGCTCCCCTCGAACCCGGGCGGCCCGACGCGTTGCGCCTCATGAACCTCCATCAGGCCAAGGGGCTGGAAGGGACCGTGGTGATTCTGGCCGACCCCACGGGTCGGAGGGATCATCGCCCCGAAATCCACATGTCCCGGGGCGACGACGGCGGCGCCGAGGGGTTCGTGCGCGTCACCGACGTGTCCACGGGCCGGGGTCAGCCCGACGACCTGGCGCGGCCCCTGGGATGGGTGGACCGGGAAGAGGAGGCGCGACGCTTCGAGGCCGCCGAGGAGATCCGTCTCCTCTACGTCGCCGTGACCCGCGCCCGGGAGGAGCTGGTGGTGGCGCGGTGGCCGGAGGGGAGCGGAGACTCTCCCTGGTCGCCGCTGGACCGGTGGCTCGACGACCATGCCACGCCCCTCGACATGGACATCGACGAGCCCGTGGAGCGGGATCGACTGGAGATGACGCCGGAGACCGTCCGGGCCGCGCTTCGAGCGGCCTCCGAGTCGCTGGCGGCGGGAGGCCGACCGTCCCACCGGCACGTCACCGTCACCGAGCTGGCGAAGGGGGACGCGGCCGTCCCCGGCGGCTCGAGCGCCGCGGCTCCAGAGACGGCGGCGGGTACCCTCCGCGGATACTCGTGGGGGAGCGCCGTCCACGGCGCCCTCGCCGTGGCCTCCTCCGGCGTGTCGGCCGAAGCCCTCCGCGCGGCGTGCCGCAATCTCCTCATCGAGAACCAACGGCCCCTCGACGACCACGGCGAGCCCCTGGAGCTCGCCGAGCTTCTCGAGTTGGTGGAGGCGGTGCGCTCGTCCGAGTTGTGGCGTCGCGCCATGGAGGCCGATCGCTTTCTCGCCGAGGTCCCGTTCTCCGTGCCCGACCTCGAGCCCGAGGCGCCAACGGAGCCGGACGTGGCGCCCCCGGAGCCCTCGGCGGGACCGCCGAAGCGCCAGCTCGATCTCTTCGGCGAGGCGTCGGACGGGGATACCGCCGCGGGGAAGGGAGGCGGCGGTGTGGGTGAAGGCCTGACGGCAGGGGACGACGGGGCGTCCGCGGATGCCGACGAGCCGGCAGCGGGCGCCGAGGACCAAGCCGCCGATTCCAGGACGGTCCTGGAAGGGGTCATCGACCTCGCCTTCCGCGAGGGTGACGGGTGGGTCATCGCCGACTACAAGACCGATGTCGGGACGGACCCGCACTTCGGCGCCCGGGAGGAGGCGTACCGCAAGCAGGTCGATCTCTACGCCCAGGCGTGGCAGCACCTGACCGGTGAGCCCGTGAAGGAGCGGGTTCTCTTCTTCACGTCCCAAGGTCGGATGGAGCGATGGTAGCGACGGTCGGTGGAGCGGGGGGCACGCCCCCGGAGATGAACCGGCGGGCCTCCGACGCCGTACCGGCGTGGCCCCCTCCTTCCCTGGAGCGGATCCAGGGTGACCTCTTCGGGGTCGCGTCCCGTGGCGCGTTGGCCAGCGCCTTCCTGGTTCTTCCGTTGCTCTTCGTGGTGACGCGCGAGGCCGACTTCGCCACCCTCGGACCCCTGGCCGACGCATGGTGGGTGGCCGTCGCGCTGGCTACGGTGGGGCTGGCCTTCGCCCTCGACGCCGTCGCCCGGGCGTCCCGGACGCTGCGACGCGCGGCCCGTGGGCTCGAAGCCGGCTACTCCCTCTCCACCGTCCTTCAGGTCCTCTCCGACGCCAAGCGTGACACCGGCTTCCTCCTGGCCGGAGCGCGGTACTTCTCGGAGCTACAGCCCGGCGAACGCGCCGCGCTGGCGGGCCGGCGGGTCGTGGCGGCGGTGGCCCTGGCCGTCTCGGGGCTTTGGTGCGTGATGGCCTTCTCGGTGGGTCTGCTCTTCGCAGCCCGGGGCGTGCTCTCTCCGCTGGGCCTCGAGCTGGCGACGCTGGCGCCGGCCGCTCTGGGATACGTCGTGGGGGGCGTCGCCTACCTCATGGAGGAGGCGCGGGTCCGTCGGGCGAGGAAGGCCTGGTTCGCCACCGCGCAGTCCGCTGAAGAAGTGGCCGGGGAGATCGGTCGATGGAGGGACCGGGCCGCGTCGGCTGACAACGTGGCCACGGTCGGCGACGGCCGCCCCGACGAGGCCCTGGCCAAGGCGCTGGCCCGGGCCGGCATGGTGGTGGGGGCCTTCAGCGTGCTGGTGGCCCTCCCCGTCTTCACCCTCGTTCCCGCGTCGGCCATCGGACCGGTTCTGTCCGCGGTGTCCGCGCCGGGCTTCGACGCGTACCGACCCAGGGCCGCCCGGGCCGAGGCGTACCGCGCCTACGCCGCGGCGGCGGATCCGTCCATGTCTCCTCAGGAGGCGGGCCGCATCCTGCACGCCGTCACTCTGGCGGGCTCCGACGCGGACACCAGGGCCGCCGAACGCGATCCCGAGCCGCGGGTGTCGGAGCCGTGGATTCCGGACCTGGGAGATTCCGCTCCCCTGGAGTTGGCGGCGCCCGTGTGGGGCGATTCCCTCTTCCAGCGGGTCGCCGGTGGACTCACCGTCGAGGAGCGGGCGTTCCTCACCGACGTGGCCGACCACCCTCTCGCCGCCGACTTCGCCCGCCTGGCCCGGGCTCCGTCGCTGGACGCCGCCGCCGGTCGCTGGGCGGCGCCGTTCCCGGCGGGACTCACCATGGCCACCCTGCCGGTGCCCCCCTTCGGCACCCTCCGCTCAGCGGCCAGCGCGCGCATCGCCGCGGCGGCCCTGGCCTTTTCCGAGGGCCGCGCCGACGACGCCGAACTGTACCTGTCGGAGGTGCTGGCGGTGGGCTTCCTCCTGGTGGACGACGGACCGACCCTCATCGACAACCTGGTGGGGTACGCCATCGTCGAATCCGGAGGGGCGGCGCTGGGGCACTACTTCAGGGAGGCCGGGCGGGTGGGCGAGTCGGCCCAGCTGTCCCGGCTGAGGCAGGTGGCGGACCGCTCGGCGTCGATGATGAACACCGAGGAGACGCGGGGGAGCGACGCTTGGGTCCGTTCGCTGCCCGACCTCGTCCTCGACTCGACCCTCGTTCGCGGCGTCCGCTGGGAGTACTTCATCAACCTGGCCACCATGGCCCCGTGCCTGAACGTGAGCCGCATGGTCTTCGGGGCCGACCAGGGCTACGACGCCTTCGTCGACTCGGCCCACGTGGCTCTCGTCCGGTGGCCGTCGGAGGAGCCCCTCTTCGACCTCGCCCGACGAGGGTGGGTCGGAAGCGCCGAGCCCGTCTCCCGGGGTGTCCTCGAGGGCATCGCCGGTCTCTACATGAGCACCGCCGAAAACTCGTGCGCCAGCGCCCTCAGGCAGATCCCCACACCGGGCTTCTGAGCCGGCCCGCCTGCAGCCGACGACACGGCGTCGAGGGGCGGCCGGTCCGCCCGCGGCACGAGGCCGCGCGTCGGGCGAACCGGCCCGCGCCCGCTTACCAGCCCTGGGAGTCGACGTACTCCGCCTTGGTGGTCTTGGGCAGGGCGAACATGAAGAGCCCCTGCATCCAGTAGACCATCTTGGTCTTGGTGGGGATGTCGCCGGTCTCCAGCTCGCTCTTGAGGAGGCCGAGGATCTCCGTCCATCCGGCCTCGTGCTTCTCGGGGGCCGTATGCTCGTCGGTCCACCCGGCATGGGTGATGGTCACCTTGGTGCCCTCCGGGACCTCCTCCAACTCCCACGTGACCACCGTCGTCGGCTCCGGCTTCATGGCGAAGATGTACGTGTGCTTCAGGAGTCGCGGCTCCTCCACCTCCAGCACCTCGCCCGCCACGAAGACGCGTTTTCCGTCGGGGGTGGCGTAACGGAGCTTGCCCCCCGGCTGGAGGTCGATATCGAGCATGGTGTTGTAGAGGGGCCGCTGCACGGAGCCCGTCTTGGTGATCTCGGACCAGACGTCGTCCACGGGAACGCGGATGACGATGGAACACACGTGGTCGGGGAGGCTGGTGGGGCTCACAGGACGGTCTCCGGATGGTGTGGGGTCACGCTTCGAGGCGCCGCTCTTCCAGAGCGTGCTTCAGGCTGGTGAGGGCGTCGGTCCAGGGCTGCATGTATCGGCTCACCCAACGGTCGTAGACCTGCTGGACGGGAACGGGATTCAGGTAGTTGTAGCGCTTGCGCCCATCCCGGACCGCGACGACCAGCGCTCCCTCCTCCAGCACCTTCAGGTGCTGCATGACGGCGAAGCGCGAGAGGTCCGGGAAGTGGTCGGCCATCTCACCGGTGGTGAGGGGACCGTCCATGAGCAGGTCGAGCATACGGCGCCTCGTCCCGTTGGCCAAAGCCCGCCAGACGGGCTCGGTCTCCTCGTAGAACTCCTCTTCGCGTTGCATATGTGATAATATCATCACATATTGAGCCGCGTCAACCTGATGAACCCTGAAACGGAGGTGGAGAGATGGGACGTGCCATTGGAGCGGTGGTGGCGGGCGCGGCGGTGTGGGCGGTGCTCTGGTTGGGCATGAACGGAGTGCTTCCGTCCGTCATTCCCGACATCTACGTGGTGGGTGAGCGGTTGGAGCACGTCCCCGTGCTCCTCTTCCTCATCGGGTACAGCGTCGTGCTGTCTATCCTGGCCGGGTACGTGACGGCGGCCGTACGCGGTCCGGATCCCATGGGTGCGGTGAAGGCGCTTGCGGCGCTTCAACTCACCCTTGGGATCGTCGCGGAGGCGGCCAACTGGGACCTGCTGCCCGTCTGGTACCATCTGGTCTTCCTGGCGCTGGTGGTGCCGGCGACGCTCTATGGCGGCCGGCTGCGGGCGGGCCGCGCGACCGGCGCCTAGGTCGCGGGTCGTTCTTGGCCCTGCCAGGCGTCGAGGGCGGCGCCCAGCGCGGCCAGACCTCGCTCCAACGTCTCCGGTACGCCTGAGACGGCGATGCGGATATGCGCGGGTTCGCCGAAGAGCCGGCCGGGTGTGACGCTCACGTCGAAGTCCCGGGCCGCGAAGTCTATGAAGGGGTCGGCGTCGTCGGTGGCCGTGAGGCGTGGGAATCCGATGGAGCCACCGGGGGGTTCAACCCAGTCGAGTTCCTGCCGCGATTCGATGAAATCGCGCAAGAGGGTGAAGCCTGGACCGAGGATGCCGCGCGCTCGTTCGAGGAGCGCGTCCAGGTGGGAGAAGGCGAAAGCCCCGAGGATGTCCGAGGGGACGGAGCCGATTCCGTCGACCACGTCCCGGACCCGCCAGATGCGCTCCACGGTGTCGGGGTCGGCGAGGATCCACCCGATGCGGAGCCCCGACAGCCCGTAGGACTTGGTGAGGCTGTTGGTGGAGATGAAGACGTCCTCGAGGGTGGCCGCCGGTGTCCGATCCACGCCGGGCACGGCATCCAGATAGACCTCGTCCACCACCACCTTCGCGCCCACGGACCCCGCCAGCTCGCCGACCCGCCTCAAGGTCTTGTGATCGGCGTAGACCCCGCTGGGGTTGTGGAGGTTGGTGAGGACGACGAGTCGGGTGTCTTCGGTGAGGGCCGCCTCGACGGCTTCGGGGTCGAGGGCGAAACGCCGTCCCCAGTCCCGGGGAAAGGTGTCGACGTGGGCGCCCATGAGGCGCGCCGCACCGGCCTGGGGATCGTATCCGGGCCACTCCACCAGGACGCGGTCGCCGGGCTTCAGCAGCGCCGCGCAGACGAGGAAGTTGGCGCCCGACGCGCCGGGACCTGTGGCCACCCGGTCCGACGCGACGCCGAACCGGTGTGCGATGGCGTCCACCAGGGGCGGCCAGCCGTCGTCGTTTCGTCCGTCGAGGGCGAGGACGTCCCGTGCCCCGGGGAGATCGTCCAGGGTGCACGGAAGCAGGTTGGACCCGGTGAGGTTCCAGCGGGCACCCTCGTAGTGCTTCGCCCACGTCATGTACGGCGCCCAGCTCGTCATGGCACCGACGGTAGGCACGCCGCGGCGACTTGGCCAGGTGGGAGGGGTGCGCCAGATTGGCCCCCTATGGACATCTTCCACGCCATCGAGTCTCGACGCTCGATCAAGACCTTCACCGATCGCCCGGTCTCCGACGAGGCCATCCGGCAGATCCTATCCATGGCCGTGCTGGCCCCGAACCACCGGATGACCGAGCCGTGGCGCTTCTACGTGCTGGGGCCGGAGGCGCGGGCCGCCTACGGTGCCGCCCTGGGCGCCCGTAAGGCCAAACGGGTCGAGGACGAGGAGGCTGCACGGGCCGTCATCGAGAAGGTGGAGGCCACCCACCGCGACCTCCCCGCCATGATGGCGGTGAGCATGCCCCTCGACGACAACCCCGAGATCCGCGAGGAGGACTACGCCGCCACGTACATGGCCATCCAGAACTTGTGTCTGGCGGCGTGCGCCATCGGCTTGGGCACCCACGTGAAGAGTGGAGCCGTCATGGACGATCCCCGGGCACGGGCCGCCGTCGGGGTAGGGGAGGGCGAGCGGATCGTCGCCACCATCCACATGGGCGAGCCTGCCGAGACGCCGAGCCCCAAGACGCGTCACGACGCAGCCGACGACACGACGTGGGTGCCGTAGGCCCCGGACCCGACTCCTGAGCACGGAAGGACACATCATGACCCGACTGTCGACGTTCCACTCCTTCCTCGCCGCAGTGGTGCTGGTGAGCGCTGCCTTCCTGCTGCCCCAGCCCGCCTCGGCGCAGGACACCATGCCGCCGGAGGAGTACCAGGAGCTGTCGCGCCGGATGATGCAGGAGATCATCGAGATCAACACCACGAACACCGAGCGAGGCAATAACACCGCCGTGGCCGAGGCGCTGGCCCGCTACCTCCTGGACGCCGGCTTCCCGCAGGAGGACGTCCACGTCCTGGTGCCCGACGACGCGCCCACCAAGGGCAACCTCGTCGCCCGCTACCGGGGTCGCGACGCGTCGCTGGAGCCCATCCTGGTGCTGGCCCACATCGACGTGGTGGAGGCGCTTCCGGAGGATTGGAGCAGCGACCTCGACCCCTTCGCCTTCACCGAGCGGGACGGCTACTGGTACGGGCGGGGAGTCACCGACGACAAGGACGAGGCGGCCATCTATACGGCCAACTTCATCCGGATGCGCGACGAGGGCTTCGTACCCGAGCGCGACATCGTCATGGCCCTCACCGCGGACGAGGAGGGCGGTCCGCGGAACGGAGTCCAGTTCCTTCTGGAAGAGCACCGCGACCTGATCGACGCGGCGTACGCCCTCAACGAGGGCGGCGGAGGCATGGAGAAGGACGGGCGGAAGATCTCCAACAACGTCCAGGCCGCCGAGAAGAAGTTCCTGAACTTCACCTTCCGTGCCACGAACCCCGGCGGTCACTCGTCGCTGCCGGTGAAGAAGAACGCCATCTACGACCTCTCGGCGGCGCTCCTGGCGGTTCAGGAGTACGACTTCCCCGTCATGCTCGACGAAGTCACCGAAGCCTTCTTCAGCGGCTCCGCGGAGATCGTCGGCGGCCCCATGGGCGAGGCCATGCGGCGCATCGTCGCCAACCCCGACGACGCCGAGGCGGCCGAGATCCTGTCGGCCGAGGCTGGCTACAACTCGAGGCTTCGCACGACGTGCGTCGCCACACTCCTGGAAGGGGGGCATGCCTCGAACGCGTTGCCCCAGCTCGCCGAAGCCAACGCGAACTGCCGAATCTTCCCCACCCACGACCCCCGGGCCCTGCCCGAGACGCTGCAGGCGCTGGCGGCGCCCTTCGACGTCGAGGTGGAGCCGGCGGGAACCGCGACGCCGAGCCCTCCCTCGCCCCTCACGGCCGAGGTCCTCGAGCCCATCGAGCGGATCACCGAGCAGATGTGGCCGGGCGTTCGGGTCCTCCCCGTCATGTCCACCGGCGCTACCGACGGTCTGTATCTCCGCAATGCCGGCATCCCCGTCTACGGCGTCAGCGGCATCTTCGGGGATGTCGACGACGTCCGTGCCCACGGTCAGGACGAGCGGATTCTCATCCGGCACTTCTACGAGGGGCAGGAGTTCCTCTACCGGCTCGTGAAAGCGCTCTCGGGGGGAGGCGTCGCCCAGTAGCGGGAGTGTGACCCGGGGCAGGATCGGCAGCGGGGAATGTTTTCCCTCGGCGAGACTTTCCTGTCCCTCCGAGCGGCTCGACGGCGCACTGCGGGCAACCCACGAGATCGGGGAATTCCGCTACATGACGGGCTTGCTAAGGGGGTGTCCGATTGGCATTCTCTTTGCACGATCCGCAGGGCGTTCGGCCTCCACCACGAGGCCGACGTACACTGCGACTGCCTGGATGGAACGATGGATATCAAGCCGAACCACCGCCACTCTCGCGCCGGGTTCGCCCTCCCGGCCGCGCTCGCGGTCCTCGTCCTGCTCGCCGCCCTCGTGGCGACCACCTACGCCAACTCCATGGCCTCCTTCCGCTCGGGGACCACGGATCTCGGCAAGGTCCGTTCGTCCTTCGCCGCGGAGGCCGGTGCCGAGTCGGGGATGGCGCAGCTCGCCGATGCCCTCGAAGACGCCATTCTCGAGGACTCGGAGCTCACCTCCATCATCCCACCGGTCATGGCTGGCTTCACCTTCGACAGCTTTTCGGTGGTGAAGGTGGGTGGGGTCATTCCCGAGCCCATCACCGACGGGCCCTTCGCCGGGCTCTACTCCCTCACCCAGATGGTGGACGTCTACTCCGAGGCCTCGGACCCCGACAACAACTCCTCGGCGGTCATGATCACGGCCAAGGCCCAGGCGATCCCCATTTTCCAGTTCGGTGTCTTCTACGAGAAGGACCTGGAGATCCACAACGGCCCGCGTCTCGACTTCGACGGGTGGGTGCACTCCAACGGCAACATCTACCTCAATTCGAACAACCAGTACTTCCGGGATCTGGTCACGACGCCCAACAAGGTCTTCCACGACCGGAAGAACGCCCACCAGGTGAACGCCGGCGTCTACATCGCCGATTCGGGCGGCTCGGACGTGCCGCTGACCTTCGACAGCCGTGACACGCCTGTCCCCGCGGACTTCCGCAACAACAGCGACATCGACTTCGACAACCGCCTCCAGACCGACGCCTACGGTGTGGACACCCTGCGCGTGCCTCTGCCGGTGGGCATGGATCCCCAGGCGGTCATCGAGCCTAGGCTGGTGAGTGACGGCGCCCTGGAGATCCAGGCGAAGATGGCCCACAAGGCCGACTGGTACATCGAGGTCCCCATGGATCTGCTGGCCGATCCGGCGGACCTCTGTGACGAGATGATCAGCATTCGCGATGCGGGCCTCGTTCTGCCCACCAATGCCGAGTGCCAGAACATCTTCACGTACCAGCCGAACCAGTTCTACGAGAGTCGCGAGCTGACCTTCGCCGATGTCTTCCACATCGAGATGGACGAACTCTTCGCTTGGGCCGGTGGCGACGCCACGCGCGTCACCAACATCCTCTACGTCTACTTCAGCGGCACCACTGTCGCCGACTTTCCCATCGTTCGGTTGGACGACGGGGCGAACCTGGGTAACCCCATCACGGTGGCCACTCAGCACGCCATCTACGTGCAGGGGGACTACAACACGGTGGGCTGGCAGCCGGCGGCGGTCATCGGCGACGCAATAACGCTCCAGTCCAACAACTGGAATGACGGTGACCACACCACCGCGGCGGTCCGCCGGCCGAACGCGACGGACACCGACTACTACATGGCCGTCCTTGCCGGCCACACGCCCACCCCCTGCGACCACGAGGACGTGGGATGCGCCTCACCGCCGTACGGAGGAGGTCTGGAGAACTACCTCCGCTTCCTGGAAACGTGGAGCGGAGACACGGCCCTGTACCGGGGCTCATTGGTGTCCCTCCACTTCTCCACCGAGGCCAACGCGCCTTGGGGGTACGGCGGCTACTACACCGCACCGAACCGTGACTGGGCCTTCGACACCCGCTTCGAGGATCCGGCCAACCTGCCTCCGGGGACTCCGGTGGTGGGCAACGTCATCCACACCGCATTCCGGCCCATCCATTGAGTCGCGTGAGAACGGCGTCGGCTGAGCCCTCGGGCTTCACGCTCATCGAGCTGCTCATGGTGGTGACCGTGATCCTCGTGCTCACGTCCATCGTGGCGCCGAGCTTCCGGATGAGTCCGGAGCGTCGGGTGCAGAACATGGCCTTTCAGATCGTGGCGGAGCTCGAGCTGGCGCGGAACCAGGCGCTGGGCACCCGGCGCCTGGTGAGCGTCCAGTTCGACGTGGGGGGCGCGGAGTACACCGCCTACGTGGATCACGACGAGGATGACGCCATCGGGGCCACGGCCGCGGAAGTCGCTGCCTTCCCCGAGTTCGGCTCCTTGGACCTTCAGGACCTCATCGTGTTCGGACGGGGATCCGCCGACGCCTTCCCCGACGACCCAGTGGCTGGCGCGGTCACCCTGCCGGGGAACGAGCTGCTGCTGGACGACCAGGGGATCCCGACGCCGTGGGGTACCAGCGGCACCATCTACCTGACCCACTCCCAGGACCCCTCGGCGGTGTCCGCCGTCCGCGTGTCGTCCTCGGGTGCGTTCCGGGCTTGGCGCTGGTGGCCGGGTTCACCGGGAGAATGGCGATGAACACGAACGCAGTAGGAATCAACGACGAACGCCGGCGCGGGGAGGCAGGGTTCAGCCTGGTCTCCGTGCTGGTGGCCATCGTCCTGCTGTCCATCGGCGTGCTGAGCGTGTCCAACGTGCTCACCCAGTCGCTGGCCATGCAGACCGTCGGCTCCCAGCGGAACCAGGCGATCTACATCGCCCAGACGATGATGGAAGAGATCCGTGGCATGGACCCCCTCACCATCGCGGCTGTCCCCGAACAGCGCGTGGACGAATCCGGTCAGCCGGATGCCAGCGGCGTGTACACTCGTGAAGTAGTGCTCTTCGACCCCGGACGGAATCTGGTGGGCGTCACCGTCATCGTGACGGCGCCGCGGACCAATCCCATCCGACTGACGACGTGGGTGTACGATGGTGCGTTCTGACCGACGAGGCTTCACCCTGGTGGAGCTCCTCATATCGATGATGGTGGGTCTGGTGGTTCTGGCGGCGTCGCTGAGCTTCGCCGTCTCCACGGTGCGGGACGTGGAAGGCAACAAGTTCCGCGAAGAGGTCTACCGGAGTGGCCGGTTCATCGGCATGAGCCTCCGCCGGGACCTCCAAACGGTGGGCGTGGGCATCGAGAGCCAGCGCGACTTCGGCACGCTGCACACCTTTGGCGACACGCTGATGATCCTGCACGTGCCGTACGAGCCGACCTTGGCCACGGCGTACCAGATGTGGCCGCCGCCCGGCTCTCCCAATCCGCTCCCTCCGGGCGGTACGTGCGGAGCTCTCTGCCTCGACCTCGAGTACGATGCCAGCGGATCCTTCGACCTGCAGCCGGGCGATCTGGCGCGCCTTCAGTCGGCGACCCAGCGGCGGCTCCTTCTCATCACCGCCGTTCGGGACCTGGGCACCCGCTTCCAGATCCAATTCCTGGGCGACACCACGTTCATGGACCACCGGGCGGCCTTCGCCGGAGGTCTACAGCTCGATCGGTCGGGGACCTCGGTCCAGAAGCTCCAGCCCATCTTCTACTTCGCGCAGGACTCGACCCTTTTCCGGGCCCAGTCGTTCGACTCCACGGGCGTCTTGCAGTCGTCGCCCCTGGCCGAGGGCGTCGTCAACTGGGATGCGGCCCTCCTCTTCGTCGACGGCGACACCGCCGCCGCCGGGAGTCACATGGATGCGGATCTGACCAACGACTTCGACGATCTGCTGGGTGCCCTCATCCGCGCCGAAGTCGCCACCACGCGGTTCGACATCCGGGTCGCCGACGGGGGCGTCTTCTCCCGGCGCTTCGAGTGGGCGGTGATGCCGAGAAATCTCATGTACGAGCGGAACCGCTGACCGCTCTGCGACGGGGAGCCCTGAGGACTCCACAGCGGAGCCGCTGAGGACTCCACAGCGGAACCAGAGGGGCGGGTGTCCGTACCATTGACGGCGTATCCGCCTCATCACGTCCGCGTCTTTCCGTCGGCCTACATGTCTCCTTCTCGTTGCACTCTTGGTGCGCTGGTACTGGCGCTCCTCCTCCCGATCGGGGCCTCCGCTCAAACGGTCCTCGTCCGGGCCATCCACGCCGAGACGTCCAGCCCGGTCGTCGGCGCCATCGCCTACCTGGACAACACCCAGGGGACGACGGTGAAGAACACCCTCACCGACGAGCGTGGCCGAGCCCTCTTCGTGGGCATTCCCGCCGGGAGCTACCGGGTGCGGGTGGAGATGATCGGCATGGGGACGACGGAGACCGACGTCTTCGACATCTCCGTCGGATCGACCATCACCCAGGACATCCGCATGGAGTCCAGCGCCATCCAGTTGGAGGGACTGGAGGTCGAGCTCGAGGCCGACCGGTGCACCATCCGCCCCGGCGCCGAGGGCGCCCTCGTCGCGCAGATCTGGGACGAGGCCCGGAAGGCTCTGTCCGCCGCGTCCCTCACCGAAGAGCGCGGGCGGTACCGGTACGAGACCATCAAGTACGACCGGAAGATCGATCGGCAGACGGGCGTCATCCTCGACGAGGAGCGCTCCCGTCGTGAGGGATACATGGACACCCCCTTCGAGAGCTATCCCGCCGAGGACCTGGTGGAGAACGGCTTCGTGCAGCGCGACGGTCAGGGCTACCTCTACATGGCTCCCGACGCCGACGTCCTTCTCTCCGACGCGTTCCTGGACACCCACTGCTTCCGGGTGGCGGAGCGCCGGGACGACGGCCTCGTAGGCCTGGGCTTCGAGCCCACCGGTGAGAACAAGACCGTCCCCGACATCCTCGGGACCATGTGGATCGACGCCGAGACGGCCGAGCTTCGGTGGTTGGAGTTCACGTACGAGTTCCTCGAGCCCGAGATGATGTCGGATCAGGTCGGAGGTCGTGTGGACTTCCAGCGGATGCCCGACGGGACGTGGATCGTTCCCGAGTGGTGGATCCGCATGCCGGTCATGGGCGCCCAGACCGACTTCCAGGGCCGCCAGCGCCCGTACATCGCCGAGTACCACCAGACGGGTGGGCTCGTCGCCGAGGTCCGTGAGGCCGGAGGGCGGAGCCTGGGTCAGCGGGCCGAAACCGGAGGCGTGGAGGGCGTGGTCATGGACTCCCTCGGCGTTCCTCTCGGCGCCGTGAGGGTCGGTGTCATCGGTCAGAGTCAGGAGGTCTATACCAACGCCCAGGGCGAGTTCAGCATCACGGGGCTCACCGCCGGCCGGTACCAGGTCCGCTTCGTCGACCCGGCGCTCGAAGACGCGGGCTTCATTCCGCCGCCCGTCGAGCAGGACGTGATCCGCGGTGAGCTGGCGCGCATCGAATACCTCATGCCGTCCAAGGGCGACGTGCTCTTCGAGGCGTGTCGTGGAGTGGAGCGCCGCGGCGGTACCGCGGTCCTCGCAGGCACCGTCGTCGATGCTCTGGGTCAGCCGGTGCCCGATGCCACGGTGCGCGTTTCGTGGACGGGGTACGGAGTCCTCGGCGGAGGCAACA
>CALJKZ010000305.1 GCA_937983085.1 uncultured Gemmatimonadales bacterium | reverse complement strand
TCGACACCTCGTCGAGAAGCTTGAGCTCGTCGTCGGTGAGCGACGACATGCCCGCGGCCGAGATCTTGTCGAGGACCGCGGCGACCTTGTCGTACAGCGCCGTCTCCTCGCGCGGACGACGGCGGCTGCTCACCGCCGCCTCCTCCTCGTCGCCGTCGTCGCCGGGGACGATTGCCAGCCTACGCTTCGTCTTGGCCTTTCGCTTCAGGTCGCCGAGAGCCGCGGAGGCCCGCCAGTCCGCCTTGAGGTAGAGGAATCCGGCCACCAGGCCGCCCAGGTGGGCGAAGTGGGCGATGCCGGCACCGCCCTCTGCGCTGCCCGTGGCGTTGAGCAGTGACGCGATGGCCATGAAGCCCACGAGGTACTTTGCCATCACCGGGAAGATCCCGAACACGTAGATGGGCGCGTTCGGCCAGTTCATGGCGAAGGCCAACATGACCCCGTAGAGGGCACCGGACGCCCCGATGATGGAGGCCGGCAGGAACGCATAGCTGAGCGCGGCGCCGCCCAGACCGCTGATGAGGTAGAACTTCAGGAACTCCCGCTCACCCCATCGGGCTTCCAACGGCGGGCCGAAGAAGAAGAGGATGAGCATGTTGAAGAAGAGATGCCCCAGTCCGCCGTGGACGAACATGTACGTCACGACGCCCCACGGGTAGAAGATCACCTCGGTGGGGTGGAAGCCGAACCACTGGGTCATGAACCCGCGAGGCAGGGCGAGCCCCACGAAGAAGACCACCGTGTTGATGATGAGCAACCGCTTCACCATCGGGGTGGGCGTCAGGCCCATCCCGAAGGATTCGAAGCTGGTGTTGGTGCGGTAGCTCATCGTGTCACTCCTCTTCCCTCAAGAATGCGGACCCTGCCGCTCCCGCGCGAGTCGGGCGATGGTGTCGCACAACTCCGGAAAGCCGATGCCCGCGGCTGCCGCCGCTTTCGGCAGGAGGCTGTTGGCCGTCATGCCGGGAAGGGCGTTGGCCTCCAGGCACCACGGGCGACCCTCTGCGTCGACGATGAAGTCGACCCGCGAGAAGTCCCGCATCCTCAGGGCCCTGTGCACCCGCAAGGCCAACGCCCGCAGGCGGTCCGAAAGTTCCTCGGGGATGTCGGCGGGAAAGATCTCCTGCGCCTTCCCGGGTTGGTACTTGCACTCGTAGTCGAAGATCTCGTGCTCCGGCACGATCTCTCCGACGGGGTACGTCTCGTCTCCTACTACCCCGACGGTGAACTCACGTCCCGCATGATACCGTTCGAAGAGCACCAGGTCCCCCCACGCCGCGCTCTCCTCGAGGGCGGCGGCGAGCTCGGTTCGGTCGTGCGCCAACACGAGTCGAAGCGACGAGCCTCCGCCCGAGGCCTTCACGATGACCGGTAGACCGAGGACCGAACGGACCTCGTCCACGCCGGGCCAGGTCAGTGGGTCGGCGGGGTCGTGACTGATCCAGTCCGGCGTGGGGATGCCGGCGTCACGCAGGAGACGCTTGGTCACCTCCTTGTCCATGGCCAGCGAACAGCCCAGGCGGTCGCTGCCCGTGTAGGCGACGCCAGCCACGTCGAGGAGCGCCTGGATGGTCCCGTCCTCCCCGCTTCCCCCGTGGAGCGCCAAGAAGAAGAGGTCCACCCCCTCCAGCGAGGGCTCACGGGTGAGCGCCACCGTCTGTCCTTCGTCGAGAATGTCGAGTTCTCCCGACGCCGGCGGCGCCACCCGAACCCCCCCGGCGAGGAGACTGGCCTCTTCGTCGGAGGAAAGGATGCCCCGCGTCGTGTCGACGGCGAGGACGTCATGACCCGCGGCGCGGAGGGCGCGGGCCACCTCGGCCCCGGACGCCAGCGACACGTCGCGTTCGTCGGACGTTCCGCCCATGAGAACGGCGATCTTCACGAGGCTCTGAATCCTCTCACCGCGTCATCGCCTGGACGATGTCGTACCGCGTGAGGATGCCCACGAGCTTCCCGTTGTCCCGCACGAGGCAGGCGGCGTTGTCCCGGGCGAGGAGCGGCCGGACCTCGGCAGCATCGATGTGGCCGTCCAGAACGGGGAACGGCGCCGCCATGATGGACTCCACCGGTCGATCCAGGAGCTCGGGGTTCTCGATGACCTGGGCCATGAGCCGCGACTCGGTCAGGGACCCGACGCACTCGCTGTCCCGGACCACCGGGAGCTGGCCGATGTCGTGGGCGGTGATGGCGGACAGGGCCTGCCGCACCGAGGTGGAGGGCTCGACGGTGATGAGCTCGGCGACGCGATCGGACTTCGATCGAACCGTCTGGAGCACAGAGCGGGAGCGAGGCCGCTCCAGGAAGCCGTTCTCCCGCATCCAGTCGTCGTCGTACGCCTTGCTGAGGTAGCGCTCTCCCCAGTCACAAATCAGGGTGACGACGAAGGCCTTCGGGTCGTCGATCTCGCGGGCCACGTCCACGGCGCCCTGGACGAGCAGGCCCGCCGAGCCGCCGGCGAAGAGGCCCTCCTCCCTCGAGACGCGCCGTGCCATGCGGAAGGCCGGTCCATCCGCCAACGTCCGATACTCGTCGACGACGTCGAGGTCCAGGGAATCGGGGATCTTGTCGTTGCCGATGCCCTCGACCTTGTACGGATGACCCTCGACCTTCTCCCCCGTGTTGAAGTAGGGGGCGATCATCGAGCCCTCCGGGTCGATTCCGATGATCCTCACGTCGGGGTTCTGCTCCTTCAGGTAGCGACCCACGCCGGTGATGGTGCCACCGGTGCCTGCCGATGCGACGAAGTGGGTCACGCGACCCTCCGACTGTTCCCAGATCTCCCGACCGGTCGTCTCATAGTGGGCACCGGGGTTGGCGGGATTGTAGAACTGGTCCGCCATGACGGCGCCCGGCGTCTCGGCCGCGATGCTCCTGGCTTTCTGCAAGTAGTGGTCCGGATGGTCGGGGGGAACGGCGGTCGGCGTGATGACCACCTCGGCTCCGAACGCCCGAAGGAGCTTTCGCTTCTCGCTGCTCATCTTGTCGGGCATGGTGCAGATGCACTTGTAGCCCTTCAGCGACGCAGCCATGGCCAAGGCCAGACCGGTGTTGCCGCCCGTCGCCTCCACCACGGTGCCTCCGGGCTTGAGACGGCCGTCGGCCTCCGCCGCCTCGATCATGGCCAGTCCGATGCGATCCTTGACGGAGCCACCGGGCCCGAAGAACTCGCACTTCGCGTACACGGGGGTGGGGCTACCGTCGACGACGGACTTCAACCGCACCATCGGGGTCCACCCGATGAGCTCGAGGACACTGTCGTAAGGACGAAGGTGTCGCGGCTCAGGCATGATGGCTCCGGTGGATCGTGAAGGTGGGGGCGGGTGTGGGGCCGTTCAGCGCCCCGGGCTGGCCGAGACGCCGAGGGTGTCGGGTCGTGGCCGCTTGGAGAAGCGCACAGGCACGTGGGCCCACACCTCGATCCGCTCTCCGTCCTGACGGGCCGGGGTGAAGCGGAGGCGGAGGGCACCCTCCACGGCGGCCGAGTCGAAGGATTGGTACCCCGACGACTCCACCACTTCGACACTGTCCACCGTTCCCGTGTCCCCCACGCGAACGCGGAGGAGCGTCTCGCCCTCCATATCCTGGTCCCACATGTGGAGCGGGTATTCGATGGGAGCGTTGCCGAAGAGAGGGGTGGGCTGCTCGATCTCCCCCTCTGCTCCGCACCCCAGCGCGAAGGTGGCCGCGAAGGTGACCGTCACCCGCCGAACGAAGGGGCGCTGGCTCAATCCTCGTCCCCCGGCCGGATTCCGCTTCCGAGTTCGCACAGGACTTGAAGCGCCGCCCTCGGCGAGATCTAATCCGGATGAATG
>CALJKZ010000304.1 GCA_937983085.1 uncultured Gemmatimonadales bacterium | reverse complement strand
TCCCTGGCGACAACGGCCGGACGGAAGAGGTCGAGTTCACGCTGGAGAGCGAGGACGTATAGAGGGTCTCCAGAAGGCCTTCCCATAGAGGGTCTCCAGAACTCCTTCCCATAGAGGAGATCCAGGAGGCCTTCCCATAGGGCACCAGGAGACCTTCCCATAGAGGGGCACCAGAAGGCCTTCCGACGAGCCCGGCCCCACCGACCTCGTCGCCTGGCCATGTCGGGCCCCCTGGCAGGCCACGGTCGGGACATTGTTTTAGATTCGAGCATGCATAGATCGCTGGCACCCGTGCATGCCCTCGGGCGCGGAGCTCTCCGGTCCGTTGCCGCGGTAGGACGAGCGGGCTACCTCGGAATGGACGCCGTCAGGGCTCTTCGCAAGGTCAAGCTCTGGGCGCCCCACGTCGTGAGCCAGATGACCAAGGTCGGGGTCGAGTCCGTCCCCATCGCGCTCTTCATCGCGACGTTCACCGGTGTGGTCCTGGCGCTTCAGGCTTCGTACACGTTCACCGGCGCCATGCCGCTGTACTTCGTCGGGGTGCTCGTCGGCAAGACCATGATCCTCGAGCTCGGCCCGGTGCTCACCGGCCTGGCACTCTCCGGGCGGGTCGGCGCGAACATCGCGGCGGAGATCGGCACGATGCGCGTGACCGAGCAGATCGACGCTCTCGAGGCCCTGGCCTACGACCCGGTGGCCTACCTGGTCGTCCCCCGGGTCCTGGCCGGAGCCATCATGTTCCCAATGGTGGTGATTCTGGCCAACGGGCTCGGAATCCTCGCCGGGTGGGGAACGAGTCTCGCCCTCCTGGACATGTCATCTGCCGAGTTCCTCAAGGGGCTCCGGCTCTTCTTCGAGCCGTGGGACGTCCAGTTCTCGACCATCAAGTCCATCAGCTTCGGCATTACGGTGACCGCCGTGGGCTGCTCCTTCGGCTTCCACACCAGCGGCGGTGCGGCAGGGGTCGGGAAGGCGACGACCCAGGCGGTCGTCATCTCGAGCATGATCATTCTCGTGCTCGATGCGTTCTGGGCGGCGACGCTCCTGCAATGAGCATCGAACTGGTCGATATCCACAAGGCGTTCGGTGAGAAGAAGGTCCTGCAGGGCTTCTCCCTCACCATCGCCAGCGGCCAGACCATGTCCGTCATCGGAGCTTCGGGGTCGGGCAAGTCCGTGACCCTCAAACACATCATCGGCCTTCTCCGTCCGGACGCAGGTGAGGTATGGGTGGACGGGGAGAACATCGCCCGCCTGGACCAGGCGTCTGTCTATCGGATCCGCCGGAAGGTCGGCTTCGTATTCCAGTTCGCGGCCCTCTTCGATTCGATGACCATTGCCGAGAACGTGGCCATGGGACTGGAACGGATGGAGAAGTACTCAGATTCCGAGATCCGGGCTCGGGTGGAGAGCTGACTGGAGAGAGTCGACCTCCCCGGGTACGGCCACCGGATGCCGTCGCAGCTTTCCGGAGGGCAGAGAAAGAGGGTGGGATTCGCACGGGCCATCGCCACCGAACCCGACTACATCCTCTACGACGAACCCACGACGGGGCTGGACCCCATTACGAAGGCGGTCATCGACGAACTCATCATGAGAATGGCAGACGATCTTGGCGTCACGGGTGTCGTCATCACCCACGACATGAACAGCGCCTTCAAAATCTCGGATCGGATCGCCATGCTCCATGAGGGACGAAACAGAATCGAGGGCACGCCCGAAGAGATCCGGTCGACGGAGGATCCCGTGGTGAAGGGGTTCATCGAGGGAAGACCCGAACTGCTGGAGACCGCATAGCATGCATGGCCGGAAGGAGCTTCTGGTGGGGACCGTGATCATCGTCGCTCTGGCGGTGGGGGTCGTCGGGACCCTGTGGCTCCAGGGGACCAACTTCGGGACCCCCACGACCGAGGTCGATGTCCTCCTCGAGTCGGTGGGCCAGCTCTCCGAGGGCAATCCGGTGACCTACCGCGGTGTGGGCATCGGGCAGGTGTCGTCCATCAATGTCGAGCCCGGAGGGCAGGTCGTTCGCGTGTCGCTCCTCATCCGCCGGGCCGTCGAACTGCCGACCGACGCTGGCGTCGTTCTGGGGCCCGAGTCCCTGTTCGGCGACTGGCAGGCCGAGATCGTGAGCCGGGAGAGCTTCCCACGCTTCGACTTCTTCGAGGTACCGGCCGGGTCGCCGAGCAGCGTCATCGGTGGATACTCGCTGCCGGAGATCACCCGCCTCACGGCGTCGGCCGAGCAGATCTCAGACAACCTCGCCGATCTCACCGACCGGATGGAGTTGGCGTTCAATCAGGAGACGGCGAACAACCTGGCGACGGCCATCGCGAACATCGAAGCCATCACCCAGGAGGTCAGGACCCTGGTTCAGCAGCAGGGTGTCGTGGCCGCGAGCATCACCTCCAACGCCGACAGCGCCCTCACCGAGATCGAGTTGGCGGCGAGCGCCGCTCGCCGTTCGTTCGAACGGGTCGACGGTGTCCTCGCCGCCGCCGAGATCGATTCCCTCATCGTCGACCTCCACGCCGCGGCCTCCGGCATCCGTAGCCTCACCGAGGACCTGGCGGACGACTCGACGGGCGTGTCGGCGACCCTGACCCGGGCCGACGCGGCGTTCGCCCGTGTGGATCGCCTGGCGGCGCGGCTCGAGGCCGGCGAGGGATCCCTGGGGCGGCTTCTCACCGACACGACCTTCGCGGTGCGGGCGGAGAGCGTACTTCTGAGCCTGGACTTGCTCCTGCAGGACGTGAGGGAGAACCCGAGACGGTACGTGCGCCTCTCGATCTCCTGAGCTGTCGTGTCTGGGACCTGACGGGTCTCGGGATCGGCGTGAGCCGGTCGGCCTATCGGTGGAAGCGTCCCCATCGCTTCCAGTGGCGTCACCGGGCGTTAGACTAAAAGGCTGTCGGAGAAAAGCCGTGGTCCCCTCGGGCGTTCCACGGCCCGTACACGAGGCGGAGCGAGCCTTCCTGTGGCCGAAATGGCAGAAGACATAAAGGACATCACGATCATCGGCGGCGGCCCCACCGGGCTGTTTGCCGCCTTCTACGCGGGTATGCGCGGCGTATCGTGCCGCATCGTCGATTCGCTGCCCGAACTCGGTGGCCAGCTCACGGCCCTCTACCCGGAGAAGTACATCTTCGACGTGGGTGGCTTCCCCAAGGTCCTGGCCAAGGATCTCGTGAAGAACCTGGTGGCTCAGGCCAAACAGTTCGAGCCGGAGGTGGTTCTCGACGAGCAGGTCCGGGACCTGGACCGCCACGACGATCACTTCGACCTCCACTGCGCCAAGGGGACCTACGCCACCCGGACGGTCATCATCGCCGGCGGGAAGGGGGCCTTCGAACCCATGCCCCTGCGCTGTCCCGGGTACACGGACTTCATGCACTCGGGTATCGAGTACGCGGTACGTGACCCTGCGATGTACCGAGACAAGAGGCTCGTCGTCGTAGGTGGAGGGGACACCGCCATGGACTTCGTCCTCATGCTAAAGGATCTCACCTCGTCGCTGACGTTGGTCCACCGCCGGGACGGTTGGCGTGCCCACGAAGCCTCCGTCGCCCAGGTGGAGGAGGCGGTGAAGAAGGGTGAGATCGACCTCAAGACGTTCTACGAGGTAAAGGAGATCCACGGCGACGATCGTGTGCAGCGGGTCACCATCTTCGACAACCGGACGGACGAAGAGATGGTCCTCGAATGCGACGAGCTTCTGTCGTGTCTGGGCTTCAAGCCCGATCTGGGGCCCATCAAGTCGTGGGGCATCGATGTGGAGAAGAACCGGATCAAGGTCGACGCCCTCATGGGGACCGGAGTTCCGGGCATCTACGCCGCCGGCGACGTGGTGGACTACGAGGGGAAACTGGACCTCATCGCCACGGGTTTTTCCGAGG
>CALJKZ010000303.1 GCA_937983085.1 uncultured Gemmatimonadales bacterium | reverse complement strand
AGAAGGCGGCCATGATCATGGACTCCTTCGCGGGCGCGGTGACCATGAGGTCGTCGCAGATCTGGATGCTGCGCCCGGACCTTTCCTACTTCCCGATGTAGCCGGGCGCGCCCCGAGCTACGGGGTGCAAAAAGAAAGAGCGCCGCGGCGGAAATCTCCGCCGCGGCGCCCCGGATGCGCTACCCGTCGTCTCAGCGGACGGCGGCGCGAACCTTCTCGGCGAGCTTGCCGTGGATCGTCTTGATCTCGGCAATGTCCTCGGCCTCGGCGTGCTGGAGGCTCCAAAGCGTCCCGAAGCGGTCCACGACGGCGTCGATGCGCTTCGGGCCGAGGCCCGGCACGTCCTTGCGCCGCAGCTCCCAGGCGAGGCGCTCCCGCTCGAGCTCCCACCCGATGGCTTCCGTGTTGCTCACATCGTGACCGGCGTCCTCCAGCTCGGCCAGGAGCCCGAGCCATGCCTGGTGATCCCACCCCTGGGGGTGAGCTTCGATGAAAGCCTGAAGTTGCTTCTCCATACTGTATCTCCTGCAGTCGTTCTGATTGTGATGTAAAGGGCTCGGCCGAGCCCGACTTCGTCCCGGCCCAAGCTCCTCAGCCGTGCGCATAAGATAACGATGCAAGGGCCGATCCAAGATGGGGTGACGGGTGCGTCACGAATCTGTCAACGTCTTCAAAGCGGCTTCCGGTGTTGCGACATTCCCGGCCCGTGAACGCCTCGGTTTCGACCTGACGCAGCCATGAAATCTGCCGTAGACAAGATCCCGTCTCTCCCCGCCGCTATTATCGGCCTGCCCGACATCGCCATGAATCTGGCGTGGTCGTGGAACCGGGACGCCCACGAGCTCTTCGAGCGCATCGATCCCGTCCTCTGGGCTCAGACGCGGGACGATCCCATCCGGCTCCTCCAGGATGTCGAGCCGGCGCGCCTCGACGCGTGCGCCGCCGATCCCGACTTCGTCGCACTGTACGAGCACGTGTTCGAGGGGCTCCAGCATCTCCCGGCCGACGAAGGGACGTGGTTCCGTCGGACCTACCCCGACGCCGGCGCCGGGCCAGTGGCGTACTTCTGCGCCGAGTTCGCCGTACACGACTCCATTCCCATCTACTCGGGCGGCCTCGGCATCCTTGCCGGTGACCACCTGAAGAGCGCGTCGGACATGGGAATCCCCATGGTGGGCGTCGGTCTGATGTACACCCGGGGCTACTTCGATCAGCACTTCGACGCCGAGGGTTGGCAGATCAACGAAGACGAGGTCTTCGACCCTGCCCGCATGCCTCTTACGCGCCTTCACGAGCCCGAGGGCCCGGGACTGGCGACGGTGCCCATCGAGGGAAGGGAGGTCGCCCTGGGAGCCTGGGAGATGATGGTGGGCCGGACCCGCCTCCTCCTCCTCGACTCCGACCTGGAAGTGAACGACGAGATGGACCGCTCCCTGACGAGTCGGCTCTACGAGTCCGGGGAAGAGCTCCGCCTGAAGCAGGAGATCATCCTGGGCATCGGGGGCGTGCGGGTCCTCCAGGCCCTGGGCGTGACCCCGGCGTGCTGGCACGCCAACGAGGGCCACGCGGCCCTCATGATGGTGGAGCGTGTGCGGCAGGCGATGGACGCGGGCGCCGGCTTCGACGATGCCGTTGCGGGGGTGCGGGCCCACTCGGTGTTCACCACGCACACGCCCGTTCCCGCCGGACACGACAACTTCTCCTTCGAGCAGGTGGAGTCGGTCCTGGGGCCCTTCTGGGACGCCATGGGCATCGACTCCAGACGGTTCATGGATCTCGGGCTGGCCGACGAGACCGGACCCGATCGGTTCCACATGACCGCCGTGGCCATCCGCCTCGCCCGCTTCGTGAACGGCGTGTCGAAGAAGCACGGCGCGGTCACGCGGGAGATCTGGGGGGGCATGTGGGGCGAACGGGAGGTCGACGACGTGCCCATCGGGTCGGTGACCAACGGGGTCCACACCTGGACGTGGATGTCACGGCCTGTCCAGAACCTACTGGACGACGAGCTGGGCGAGTGGTGGACCCACCGCGTAGAGAAGCCCGACGTGTGGGACAAGGTTCTCGCCATGCCAGCGGAAGAGGTGTGGCGCGTCCGTCAGGACATGAAGCGTCGAGCTTTTCGATTCCTCGTCGAGCAGGCTCGGGGGCGTTGGCAGGGCGTGTGGGGTAAGGCACGCCATCCGGTGGCCTCGGGCCCGCTGCTCGACCCCGAGGTCCTGACGCTCGGCTTCGCCCGCCGCTTCGCCACCTACAAGCGAGCCGACCTCCTGGTCCGCGACGAAGAGCGACTCCTGGATCTACTTACCGACGCCCGGCGTCCGGTCCAGATCATCTTCTCGGGCAAGGCCCACCCCGCCGACGACCATGGCAAGCGCATCCTCCAGCGGATCTACAAGCTCTCCCACGATCCTCGCTCTGCGGGGCGCGTGGCCTTCGTGCAGGACTACGAGATGCACGTGGCGAAGTGCCTGTTCCGCGGCGTCGACGTGTGGCTGAACCTTCCCAAGGTCCCCCGGGAAGCTTCGGGTACCAGCGGCATGAAGGCGGCCCTGAACTTCGCCCCCCAGTTCGGAACCACCGATGGCTGGTGGGCCGAGGGGTACAATGGAAAGAACGGCTGGGCCATTCCTCTGGCCCCCGACCTGGACGACCCCGACGAGTGGGATTGGCAGCACACGTTCGAGCTGCTGGAGAACGACGTCGTGCCCCTCTTCTACGAGCGGACGGCCGACGGCATCCCCATGGGATGGGTCGACATGATGAAGCAGGCCCTCTGGATCGCCGGCAGGGACTTCACCACGGGGCGCATGCTCCGGGACTACGCCACGAAGTACTACGTGCCGGCCATGGCGGGCGGCGAGGGCGACGACCCGCCGACCTGAAGGGAGCGAGGGCTAACGCCGCCGGGCTAGTCGGCGTCGAGCCCCATGAGCTCGGGCACGTAGGTGTGGAGCATGTTGCGCCACGTGGGCCAGTCGTGGATCCACTCCGTGCCCCACGAGTCCACACGGTTGGGGACGCCTTTCGAGCCCAGGATCTTGGCCGCCCGCCACGACTCGGAGATGTCCTCCGCTTCGCCCTCGCCCGATGCCAGGAGGATGAAGCGCTTCCTGAGTTGATCGAGATGCGGGCCCTGGAGATCCGGCAGGTAGTGGACCGGAGAGGCGTGGTAAAAGTCCTTGGTGATGGGTGCCTTCAGGAAGCGCTCGAGATGGTACGTGCCGCTCATGCACAGGGCGTGGGTGAAGTCACCGGGGAAGCGGCAGATGGCGGCCAGGGCGTTCAGAGCCCCGATGGACGAGCCTCCCACGACGATGCCGATGTCGTCGCTGCCGCAGTCCATCCGGATGGCCGGAACCAGTTCCTTCCCGATGAACTCGAGGAACTGATTCCACAGCCACATGCGATGCTGGGGTGTGCCCTCCTGGGTGAGCATGGCCCGGCCGGCGATGGAGTCGCACGAGTAGATCTTCACCTGGCCGGCTTCCAGGTACTCGGAGAGCGTCTTGATGACGAGGAAGCGCTCGATCTCCTCGGCGTCGCCTCCGGCGGTGGGAAAGATGAGGAAGGGCGTCCCCACCTCACCCCAACGGGCCACGTTGACCTCGCGCTCGAGACGGTCGGAGTACCAAGAGTCGGTCTTCTTCATGTCGTGAACGCCCCCTCGTCATCGCACCACGATTGGATCCGGTCGAAGAAGATGCCGGTGTACTCCTCCACCTCGTGCTCGGGGAAGAGTGAGGCGGTCTTCTGGCGCACCGCGTCCCGGCACGCGTCGGTACGGAACCACTCCACGGCCACCTCGTCGAGGTTGGCGAGGTGCGTGGCGCAGAAGTCCTCGAACTCCTCCGTCTTGAAGCGCCGGTGAACGATGGGGACCAGCGCGTCGAGTCGCTCGCGCATGGTCATTCCCTCCTCGACGGCCTGGAAGTACCGCGGCCAACCCATGGGCAGCTGTTGTCTTAGCGTCGTCGCCGCGTAGATCGACCACCGCAGGTTGGCGAGGATCAGCCAGGGGAAGTGGTAGTGGAGGGAGGTGACCTGCGAGTCGGGGCAGGGGTTGGCGTAGTCGATGGGGTACCAGACGCCGTCCTTGTGGATGACCTCGCACGAGTTGAAGTCCCACGCGAAGAACCCGTTGATGACCAGGGTCATATCGCGGATGAGCGAATACTCTTCGTCGTCGACGAAGCCCTTCGCCATGGTGTACCGGTCGTGGAGGGGAGCTTCGAGGTCGTACAGGACGCAGCGGGTCTGCGGGCCGAGGCCGATGCAGCGGACGAAGCGGTCGAAGTCGTCGATCCCCTTCTGGAGGTGCATCACCGCCGTGCCGCTCTCCTCGTACGCCTGCTTCAGTTCTTCGGCGTTCTTGATGCGGCTCACGGCTCTCCAGCCGCCCCCGTCGTACGGCTTCATGAAGAGGGGGTAGCCCACCTTCTCACCGATCTCGTCGAGGTCGAAGTAGCGGGCGTAGCTCTGGAGGGTGTGCCGGAGGTCACCCTCCCAGGTCTCATACTCCTTCGGCGGGATGAGCCACGTCTTCGGGATAGGGAAGCCGAGGCGGATCATGGCGCAGTACGTCGTCAGCTTCTCCATGGACTGGACCGACCACGGGTTGTTGAAGACGTACACGTCGTCCAGGAGGATGGCCTTCTTGATCCACTCCCGCCGCGGATTGTACCAGTGGGTCAGTCGATCGATGACGAGGTGATGGGGAACGTGCTCTTCGAGATCGAAGGGATCGATCTTCAGCCGCTCCACCTCGAATCGCACGGTGTCGCCATTCCAGGGGATGGCCAGGTCGAGCTTGTTCAGGATCTCGGTATAGGCGATGGGCCAGCAGATGTCTGCGCCCAGCGAGAGGCCGATTTTCCGCGTTACGTCAGCCATCGATCATCCGTATGGGGGGCGTTGAGGTAGGGGGTCGTCCGGGACCGAGGGCCATCACAGGTACACCCACCACTGGGGGCCGGGAAAGAGGAAGGCCAGCCCTTCCCTGAGCCGGTCCCGCCAATTCTCCCAGTTGTGGCCGTCCCGGGCCTCGACGTAGCGCACGTCCATGCCGGTCCGTTCGAGAACCGGGACGAGGGATCGGTTCTCGTAGATGAGCGACTCGTGGACGCCGCAGCTCACGAACACCCGTTCGCTCACAGGGAAGGGGTCGGCCCGGTACCGGTTCACCATGTCGGCGATGGGGTCGAAGACCGGCCCGCGGTCGTGGGTGCCGATGTCGCTGAAGGCGAACGACCCGGACTGGAGGAGCAGACGACCGAACATGTCGGGGTATCGGATGGCCGTGGACAGCGATGCGACGGCGCCCAGACTCGCACCCATCAGGCCCCGACCGGCGGGCTCGGCGAGAAGTGGAAGCTCGTCCTCCAGAGACGGCACCAACTCCTCGGCGATGTAGCGGGCGTGGTCCTCGGAGTCGCGGTACTGCTCCATCCGGTTCAGCGGATCGGTCATGGCCACCACGAGTCCCGGGATATCGCGCCGGTGGATGAGATTGTCGAGCACCGTGGTCAGGCTCGCAAAGCGGTCGTAGTCCGAGCCGTCGTGGACCACGAGGAGGGGGTACCGGCGCGTATCGCGGTAGCGCGCGGGCTTGTACAGCTTGACCCGACGGGGGCCTCCGAGTGCCCGGCTCTGGAAGATGCGCTCCTCCACGGTCCCCTCGGGCACCGCCGGATCGTCGTGGATCCAGTCCGGTACCTCGTAGCCCGCCGCATGGCTCACCGAGTTGGCGCCGAAGGGGTCTCGCGCCAGGCGATCGTTGAGAGGATCGTGGATGAGCCTCGTTTCCTGCCCGATGGTCACCTGGTACTTGTATTCCACCCGCGAGCCCTCGGGGAGCTCGATGGTGTGATACCACAGGTTGGTGCCCGGTACCCGGACCAAGGGAACGGCGGCCGGAAGTCCGTACACCCAGTGGCGCAGAGCCACTTCGTCGGCCTCTCCGTGGAAGACGAAGGTGACCTTCGTCCCGTCCACGAGCGGCACCTCTCGTCCCTCGAGGAACGCGTGGATCTGGGCAGGAGACGGCGTGGGACCCAGGACGAGCTCGCCGATGGCGAGCCCCCGGGGATCGAGGGTGCCCACTTCGGTCTCGAGGTGCTCCGCGGTGGGTCTCATGCCGCCTCCGACCAGGGCATGAGGCGTCCTTCCTCGTCGACGACCCGGCTTCCGCGGGCCCGGAGCGAGACACCGTCCCAATCGATGCGGTCCCCGGGGTCGAGCACCGCGCAGCGGGCCGGGGCCATGCGCAGGGCCAGCCTCCTCATGCGGCGGGGGTCGTCGATGCGAAGGCGAGCGGCAGCGTCGGGCACGGCGACGACGCCCGGCACGAGCCCGAATCCGGGCAGCCCGATTTCGGCGTTGCCTCGACCGATGGCCGGCGAGTCGTTGTAGAGTGCCACCCGCTCACACAGCACCATGGCGCCGCCGGCACACCCGATGACCGTACGCTCGCGAAGGTCGTCCACCAGGTCGAAGAGGGTGATGCGGTTGTGGATGACTGCGGCGTGGCCCCCCTCCACGACGACCACCGGGCACGACTCGAGCTCTGCGCGAATCTCGTCACGAAAGCGGACGACCGATGGTCGCTCTGCCAGCTTCATTGCGGCCCGGAAGTCGGCCTGGATCGAGCGGATCCGATCGAGGTGGTGGGCGTCGAGCCGCTGGATGGCGCCCAGCGCGGCGGCCCGCTCGGGACCGACGATGCGCTCGGCCCCCCCGGCCACGAGGAGCTCCATCCACGCCTCGGCGGCGCGGTCGAGCTGCCGCGAGTACAGCTGGCGGATCTGTCGCAGGTCCGACTGCATGGCCCGGTGGGCGTCCCGAAGCCCGGGGTCCTGCCGCCACACCGCTTCCGCCCGCTCGTACAGGCGCAGGGGCACGATAGCGTCGCCCAGTTGGTCCCGGACGCCGCCCAGCTCCGACTCCCACTCCTGCCACCCGGCGGTGATGACGGCGACGGGGCCGCCGGCATCGATCTCGTCGACGACGGCTCCCAGCGTCGGCTTCAGCGCCTGGGGGCCCAACAGGATGACTCGGCTCACGACGCCCGCACCTTCAAGGTCTCCCCCACGTCGTTCAGCATGGCGCGAAGGGTGTCGTAATCCGTGTGGCGCATCCGTACCCAGGCGTTGGCCAGGTAGCCGGCCTCGACCGGCTGCGTGGGCGTGCCTTCGGGCGGGAGGTGCGCATCGATGATCCACTCTCCGTAGCGGTCCTGGATCTTCTGGGCTCCTTCGTAGCCGGAGATCCGTCCGTCCCGATCCGGTCGGATGGCGATCATGCCACCGGCGTACTTCCGCGATGCTTTGCGGCCGGTGCGACCGTGGAGGACGGCCATGGCCCACTCGTAGTAGATGTCGATCTCGTTGGCCGCCGCGTAGACGTCCCACCACCGGACGCCGGGTGGCCTGCACCCGATCTCGGAGAAGCGGAGTCCCTTGGGACTGTAGAACCACTCCATGTGGGTGGGAGCGGTGTCGATACCCAGGGCGCGGTTCACCTTCCTGCCCATCTCCAGCACTTCCTGGTAGGCCGGAGCGCTGGCGATGCGGTTCGTGGTGACGATCTGCGGTGAGATCCACCGGGTCCTCATGGCCGCGAGGACGTGGGGGTAGTAGTGCGAGATGCACTCGTGGGCGACGCTGCCGCCGATGGTGATGGTGTCGTAGAAGCCCTCGTGGCCCTCGATGAACTCCTCCAGAGCCACGTTGCCTCCCCGGCCCACGCCCATGGCGTCGAGGACGCGTCCCAACTCCTCGTCGCTGTCCACCCGCGCGGTCCCCGACGCCCCGGCACCGGCCCTCGGCTTCACGATGAGGGGGTAGCCGACCTCGTCGGCGAAGGCGCGAAGCTCTTCCCGGTCCCCGCTCCCGACGGACTGGGCGCAGGGGACGCCTGCCTCCCGCAAGGCCTCCTTCATGGCGGGCTTGTCGCGACAAAGCCACGTGGTGCGGACCGACGTGCCGGGAATCCCCAACGCCTCCCTCACCTGGGCAGCCGCCAGGGTGTGGGCCTCGATGGTGGCCTCGAGGCGCTGCACGGGAAGGCGCTGGTGCACGGCCTTCACGATGTCGATGAGGCGCTGCGTGTCCACCACCGAACCCACCTGCTCGTAGTGGATCATCCATTTCCGCAGGTCGGCGTCGAGGGCCTCTTTCGGGCGCTCGCCGATGCCCGTGACCTTGGCTCCGGCCTCGTGGAGGGCCCGCACGAACTGCTTCTGGTTCGCCGGGAAGGAAGGTTCGATGAAGACTGCGTGCATGGAAAGAAGCCCTGAGCGTGGGGCGGATGGCGGGGGGGAGGACGATTTTCGGGGATGGGAAAGATAGCGATTCGAAGCTTTGCAGCTACCGCGCACAGCCGGTCCGGATACCTTTCACCCTCGCCCACGGACGAGCTCTCCGAGCCGCTGGATTCCATGAAAACCGTCGTCTTCGTCGCTCCCTATTTCGCCGAGACCACGCTGCGCTTCATCAGCGCCGTGTCGAGGGTCGAGGGCGCGCGTACCACGCTCGTCAGTCAGGACGCGCCGGAGAAGCTTCCGCCCCCTCTGCGGGCCCGCCTCCATGGAACCGTGCGCGTATCCGACGCCCTGGACCCGGACGTCCTGGCCAAGACTGTCGCGGCCATAGGCCAGGCCAGCGGTGGCGTCGACCGGCTCCTCGGGACGCTGGAGGAGCTCCAGGTGCCGCTGGGTCATGTCCGCGATCGTCTGGGTCTCGATGGCATGGGAGCCGAGACCGCCGAGAACTTCCGTGACAAGGCGCGGATGAAGCGTATTCTGCGGGACGCCGGCCTCCCCTGCGCCAAGCACGCCCTCGCCCACTCCGCGGCCGACGCGTCGGCGTTCGTGAAGGCCGTCGGCTATCCCATCATCGTGAAGCCCCAGGCGGGCTCGGGGTCCCGCGGGACGCACCGGGTGTCCAGCGAAGAGGACCTCGCCGGGTGCCTCCGGTCCATGCCACCGGCCCCGGGCCGTCCCCTCATGATGGAGGAGTTCGTCGTCGGGCAGGAGCACTCCTTCGACTCCATCTCGGTGGGTGGGCGGATGGTGTGGCACTCCATAAACGACTACCTGCCGGCGGCGCTGGACGTCGTGCGCGAACCCTGGATCCAGTGGGCCGTGGTCCTTCCCCGCGAAGTGGACGATCCGCGCTACGACGGCATCAAGTCCGTAGCGGCCGATGCGCTGAACGCCCTGGGCATGGATACAGGCATGAGCCACATGGAGTGGTTTCGTCGTCCCGACGGCAGCGTCGCCATCTCCGAGGTGGGGGCCCGACCGCCAGGAGCGCGCTTCGTGCACCTCATCTCGTGGGCCCACGATTTCGATCTGTTCCGGGCGTGGGCCGACGTGGTGGTCCATGACCGCTTCGTACCGAGACCCAGACCGTACGCGGCGGGCGCCGCCTACCTTCGGGGGCAGGGGCGTGGCCGCGTGGCCCGGGTACGGGGGCTGGAGGAGGTGCTCGCAGAGTTGGGCCCCATCGTCGTCGAGAGCCGACTGCCCAAGGTGGGGCAGGCGCCGTCCGGCACGTACGAGGGTGAGGGATACGTCATCGTTCGCCACCCCGAGACCGAAGTCGTTCGCCGGGCTTTGGGTCGCATCGTCTCCACCGTGCGTGTGGAACTGGAGTAGCCATGAACGTCCTCATGTTCTCCCCGGGCTTTCCTCGGGAGATGCGATACTTCACCCGGGGCCTGGCCGAGGTCGGTGCCAACGTCATCGGCATCGGTGACCAGCCCGAGGGAGCGCTGGAGGAGCCGGCGCGATCGGCGGTGAGCATGCACATCCAGGTGCGGTCCTGGCTCGACGAGGAGGCCGTCATGCGCCAGGTGGCGGACGTCGCCAAAAGGGTTCGAATCCACCGGGTCGAGTGCCTCTGGGAACCGTACATGGTGCTCGCTGCCCGGATCCGGGAGATGCTCGGCCTACCGGGGATGACCGTCGACCAGACCATCCCGTTTCGCGACAAGGAGATCATGAAGCGGGTTCTCGACGCGTCGGGCATCCGGACTCCCCATCACTACAGCGCCACCACCGCCGCCCAGGTCGTCGAGGCCGCCGAGACCATCGGCTACCCGGTCATCGTGAAGCCCATCGACGGGGCTGGCTCCGAGAACACCCATCGCGTCGAATCTCGGGAGCAGCTCGACGGCATCCTCCCGTCTCTCCGCTCCGTACGGGAGGTGAGCGTCGAGGAGTTCGTCGAGGGCGAGGACATGACGTACGAGACCATCTGCGTCGACGGCGAGATCCACCACTACAGCATGTCGACGTACATCCCGCGGGCCCTCGACATGAAGACCAACGCGTGGATCAGTCCCATCACGCTGGTCTACCGCGACCCCGACGACCCGTCGCTGGCGGCCGGTAAGGCCATGGGAGAGGCGGTCCTCAAGGCCCTCGACTTCCAGACGGGCTACACCCACATGGAGTGGTACCGCACCGCGGACGGCGAAGCGATCTTCGGCGAGATCGGCGGGCGGCCGCCGGGCGCGTATCTGGTGGATCTCATCAACTACGCCGCCGACATCGACACGTACACCGGGTGGGCCGAGGCGGTGGTCCACGGGCGGTTCACCCAGAAGGTCGAGCGGAAGTACAACGCGGCCTGGATCTTCAAGCGTGCCCGCGGTCAGGGGACCATCCAGCGGTACGAAGGACTTCACACCCTCATGTCGGAGATCGGGCAGCACGTGGTGGCGCTCGACCTGAACCCCATCGGAGCGCCTCGGAAGGACTGGCGGAAGGTGCTCAAGGGCGATGGGATGGTCATCGTCCGACACCCCGACCTCCAGGCCACTATCGACATGGCCGGTCGGGTGGCCAGTCGGCTGGAGATCGTGGCGGGGTAGGAGCTAGCCGGGCGCTCCCGCTCCTAGTCGCTCCACCGCCGCGCGCGCCTCTGCGGCGCCCGGATGGCCCTCGTCGGCCTCCCGATAGTTCGTTGCTACGGCGGCCCAGAGCTCGCGGGCCAGATCCTGATTGCCGGCTTCCTCGGCGAGGCGCGCGGCTCTGGTCAACGAGATGCTCCGGAAGTCCGCGGTCGTCAGCAGCTGATACCAGCGCAGCGCTTCCTCGGTGCGGCCGGCTTCTTCGTTGGCGACGCCGAGCCAGTAGCGCGTCATCATGTCGCCCACGCCGGCGCTCAAGCCCTGGCCCTCTTCGAGGGTGCGGCGGGCGGCAATGGGATCGCCCTCGAGGAGCTGGCGGTAGCCCAAGAGGGCCGTCTCGATGGATCGAGGGAACCGTGACTGGATCTCGTTGCCCGCGTTCTGATACTCCGTGGCCGCCCTGCGCGCCTCTTCGACCATGGTATCGAACGCCGCCCAGTCGCCCTCTTCGGCCGCGAGTGCTCCCCGCCAGAGCGTGCACCCGGCGCCAGGCTCACAGGACCGGACGATGGGCAGGAGGTCACTGACGTCGACGTCGGTGAACGTATGGTAGAAGTAGATACCCTGAGGACCGGGGCCTCCTGGCACCGAGTCGCGGAAGAGCGCCTCGCCCCTCCTCAACTGGCCGGTGTTGATGGCCCACCGGGCTCTCCCCCTCACCCACCCCGGGCTTCCGGTGCGTTCGACCATGTAGTCGGCCAATGCCAGGATCCGCAACGCGTCGGGCATGACCGTTCCGTACGTGCCCGAGAAGATGTTCAACTCCTGATCGGACAGGTTCCGGAGTTTGCCCTGAGCGCTCGCGACGGCCTCCTCGTGGCCCAGGAACATGTCGAAGGCGATGTCGTGCAACCCCCCGAGGACGTCGACCTCCGAGAACGCCTGGTACCGCTCCATGTACCGGGCCGCCTTCTCGGCATCGCCCACGATGATGGATCGGTCGACGGCGTGGTCGTAGTACGGCGCGAAACTGGGATCGAGCTCGATCGCCTTCTCGAGTACCTCCAACGCGTCGGCCGACGTGGCTCCGGTCGCCTCCCCCATGTGGATGTAGAGCTCGGCTAGCATGAACCAGGCTTCGGGATCGTCGGGATACTTTCTCACTGCGGCCTGCAGAGGCTCCAGGTGTGCCAGGTCGCCGGTGTAGAGCGCGTTGCCGGCCGTAACGATGATCTCGTTGCGGGGGCTCAGGCGGTCCTTGTACTGGATCGAGAGGGCGCCCAAGTCGATGGCCCGCTCGCTCGCGATGCTCTCGAGCCACCCGTATGCGTCGGAGATCCGGAAGAGCGCTAGAGCGAACGTCGAGTCCTCTTCCAGGGCTCGCTCGTAGGCTTCTACGGCCTGGGGGAACTCGGCCCGTCGGTAGTATCGCTCGCCCTCCAGATAGGCGCGCAGCGCCGGCACGGATGCCGTCGTGAGATCGGCGAGGTTGCGGGCTGTAGCGAGGTCCTCACCACCTCCGGCGAGGAGTTGGCGCATGGTCTCGAGCGACAGGTCGTCGATGAGCGTCATGGGGTCCGACTGCGAACCCTGAACCTGACCCTGGCCGATCTCCTGCCCATTGCCGAGGTCGTAGATGGACGTGACAAGCCGGAGATCACCTCCGACGCCACGGGCACTTCCCACCACGGCGTAGCGAGCCCCGGTGGCACCCGCGACGCGCAGGGAAGCGTTGAGGTCCGGCGTGGCACCGTCGTCCACGGATTCCCGCCAGCGTGCCAGCACCGTCCGGGAGTCGATGGCCCGGAAACCGCCCATCCCATCGAGGTTGGTGGACAGCAGATCCACCATGCCCTCGCCCCAAAACGCCTCGTCCTCGACACCACTTACCGTGAAGGGGAGGACCGCGATCCCTTCGGCCGCGTCGGTGGCTCCCACCTCGGTGGGACCCAGAAAGGACGGACCCCCGGTGAGACCGACGTACAGGCCGGCACCCCCGAAAAGCAGCGACAGGGCGACGACACCGCCGAGGATAGCCCGACCCCAGGTGAGGGCCGGAAGGCGTCCTGCCTTCAGACTCTCCACGGCCTGGGCCGGCGCAATCTCCCAGTCCGTGGGTCGCTCGCCCGCCTCTTCGGCCGCCGTGGTGGCCGGGAGGGACTGGACCCACGCCGTGGCCAGGATGATCACCGCTCCCACCAGGAGCAGGATGATGGCCACGGGTGACACCCACTCCGGAAGGGAGAGGGCTTCGGTGAGGGTGTCGGCGACCTGCAGTACCGCCCAGGACGCGCCGAGATACACGATGAGGACCTGGACGATACGGGCGCGCCGCAGGCGGTCCCACAGGGAGGGCGGAGTCATGCGCGGCAATGTATTCCGGCGTCCGGAAGCCCGAAACCCCGCTCTGTCAGCGGTTCGCCGGGCCTTCCGTCCGCTCGGGAAGCCGCAGTCTGGCTACGAGCGCCTGGAATCGGGGATCGTCCCGCATGGGGTCGAAGATGGGATCGATGGTCAGGTACGGGCTGTTGGTCGAACCCTCGTCCATGGCATAGCCCAGATACTCGATGGCCTCGTCGTACATCCCCGCACGGACGTACAGCGTCCCGATCTGCCACTCGGAGACGCTCTGTCCCAACCCCCGAGCCACGACCAGAGCATCGGCGGCCGAGCGCAAAGCCTCCTCGTAGCCACCTCGCTCGAACCCGTCGTTCAATGCGCCCAGGGCGGTCAGAGAGACGGAGTCGCCCCGATTCCGGTAGAACGTCCGGGTGCTCTCGAAGGCGAGGGAGTCCTTGCCCAGGAGATGGTACGTCGTGCGTAGGGTCGACTCGGCGAACCCCGGGGCGCCCTCCATGTCACGGGTGGCCACCAGGACCGATTCGGCCTCCTCGTACCGGTAGCGGGCGTTCAGGTACTGGCCGTAGAGGGCCAGGACGGTGGGGTCGTACGGGGCGAAGGTCACGGCGCGTGTGGCCTGGGTCTCGGCCTGGTCCTCCTCGCCGAGATACAGGAGGAGCAGGGCGTAGTACATCCGCGTCAGCTCGTCGCTGGAACTCTCTTCGAGGCGGTTCAGGAAGGCCTCCTCGGCGACGTCCCATTGGGCCTCGCGCCATTCCCACCATGTGGCGTTGAGGGCCACCGTCCGCTGGTCGACCCCTTCGATGGGAGCCAGGTCGAGGATCGAGTCACGGAGCTCGAGGGCCCGATTCCCCGAGATGAAGCCTTCCTGGGCCCGAAGGCCCCAGTTCCCGGCCAGCCCGATCCACGCCTCCGCCGACATGGGATTCCTCTCGATGGCCCGCTCGTAGTAGCCGTCGGAGGCGTCCAGGCTCTCGCGGGTGAGCCGGAACGACTCGTAGCGGGCCTGGAGGAGGAGGTCGTACAGGACGGCGTCGATCTCGACGGCCTCCTGCAGGTAGCTCCGCGCCTCCGGCTCCAGCTCGATGCCCGCCTGCTCGGCGATCTCCAGCGTGATCTGGTGGAGGAGGGTAAGCACGTCGTCGGCGGCGGCGCTGTACGTGGCGGACCAGACCTGTACCTGCGACGCACCGTCCACCAGAGCGATGTCAACGCCGACGCGTCGACCTCCGATACGCTCCACCGACCCTTCGACGAGGGCATCGACGCCGAGTTCGGCCGCGACCTCCCTCTGAGAGAGACCTCGGGCGCTCAGCGTGCGGGTGGCGGACGGATTCAGGACGCTGATTCCGGCCCGCTGCATTTCCTCCACGAGGTCCTCGAAGACGCCGCGAACGTAGAAGTCCTCGCCCGGCACTCCGGCGGCGTTCTCCAGCGGCATGACGGCCAGTCGCTCGTACGTCGCGCCACCCAGCTGACCGCTCAGCCACATCCCCGTGCCCACCAGCGCTCCGGCAAGGACGAGGCCGGCCACCGTCCGCCCCAGCTGCTGCGTCCGACGTCGGCGCCGGCCTTTGGCCACGGCGAGGTCGGTGGTGGCGGACGTGAGCTCCTCGATGAACTCGTCCGCCGTCGCGTAGCGTTCGTCGGCATCGGCCTCGAGGGACCGGCGAATCACCGACCAGACGCTGTGGGGCACGGAGGGGTTCGTCGCCGTCTCGGGAAGCTCTCCCACCAGCTTCTTGGCCATCATGGCCTGTGGCGTGGCGGAGTGGAACGGCGGCTTGCCCTCGAGCATCTCGTGGACGACGCAGCCGAGGGCGTACACGTCGGCTCGGGCGTCGACGGGTAGACCTTCCGACAGCTGCTCCGGGCTCATGTAGGCGAAGGTGCCCACCGACGTCCCGGTCCGCGTGAGCGTGTCGAGGTTGGCTTCCGACATCGCCTTGGCGATACCGAAGTCGCACACCACGGCGTGGCCGGCCTGGAGGAGGATGTTCTCGGGCTTGATGTCGCGATGGACGAGCCCCTGGCCGTGGGCGTAGGAAAGGGCGCTGGCGACCTCCCGGGCGTACCCGAGGCTGCGGTCCTGTCCGAGGACGCCTTCGCGTTCCAGGACGTCCCGGAGCGATTCGCCGTCGATGAACGGCATCACGAAGTACCGCAGCCCGTCCGCCTCACCCGAGTCGTGGAGGGCCAGGATGTTGGGGTGGTTGAGGCGGGCGGCGGTCTCGATCTCCCGGGCGAAGCGTTCTTCGCCGATGGCCTCGGATACGTCCGTATCGAGGACCTTGATGGCCACCGGCCGGCCGTGCTTCACGTCCTCGGCGCGATAGACGACGGCCATGCCTCCGCGCCCGATCTCTCCCTGGACGCGATAGCGCCCCTCCAGGGCCGCGTTCAACCGGTCGACGACAGTGCCGCTCATGCCCGTAGGCTACGGATCTCGGGCGGATCTCGTAAGGCTTGGCGCGATTGCGGCCGCGTCAGGCCGTGGCGTTTTCCGAGTCCGGCGCCGTCTGCCGGAGGATGATGGCGCACAGCGGCGGGAGGGTCAGCTCGACGTATTGGTCCCGGCCGAGGTGGGCTTCGTCCGTCGTCGTGAACGACCCGGCCTCCAGGGTGCCGCCCCCTCCGAAGCGCTCCGCGCCCGAGTCCAATACGACCTCGTACTCCCCGGGGTAGGGGACGGCCAGGCGATATCCCTCCCATGCCATGGGCGTGAAGTTGCACACGACCACCACGAAGTCCTCCCAGTCCGGGGACCACCGGAGGTAGGCGATGGTGGTGCGGTCCTCGTCATGGCAGTCGATCCACTCGAATCCGTTTCGCGTGAAGTCCGTGGCGTGGAGGGCCGCCTCCTGTGTGTACAGGTCGTTCAGGGCGCGTACCCACCGGCTGACCCCCGCGTGCATGGGCTCCTCGGCGAGGGCCCAGTCGAGCACGCCCTGATCGTCCCATTCGTTCCACGTCGCCAGCTCCGACCCCATGAAGACCAGCTTCTTGCCCGGGTGGGTCCACATGTAGCCGTAGAGGAGCCGGAGATTCGCGAAACGGTCCAATGTGGAGCCCGGCATCTTTCGAAGCATGGAGCCCTTCAGGTGGACGACCTCGTCGTGGGAGAAGGCGAGGAGGAATCGCTCGGCGAAGGCGTAGGTGAGGCCGAACGTGAGGTTGGAGTACAGTCCGGACCGGTAGAGGGGGTCCGACTGCATGATCTCCAGGGTGTCGTGCATCCACCCCATATTCCACTTCAGGTCGAAGCCCAGTCCCCCGTCGTCGACGGAGTGGGTCACCCGAGGCCATGCCGTCGACTCTTCCGCCGCCACCACCACGCCGGGATGGGCTGCGTGGATGGTTTCGTTGAGGGTCCGCAGGAATGCGGTGGCCTCGATGTTCTCACGCCCGCCGAACTTGTTGGGTACCCACTGACCCTCGTCCCGTGAGTAGTCCAGGTACAGCATGGACGCCACGGCATCGAGGCGAAGGCCGTCGATGTGGAACTCCTCGATCCAGTAGAGAGCACTGGACACCAGGAAGGTGACCACCTCGGCCCGAGCGTAGTTGAAGATGTACGTGCCCCAGTCCGGGTGGACTCCTTTTCTGGGATCTGCGTGCTCGTAGAGGTGGGTCCCGTCGAAGAAGCCGAGACCGTGGGCGTCCCGGGGAAAGTGGGCGGGGACCCAGTCGAGGATGATTCCGATGCCCGCCTGGTGCGCCGTGTCGACGAGGTACCGGAGGCCGTCGGCATCGCCATGGCGCGAGGTGGGGGCGAAGTAGCCCACGGTCTGGTAGCCCCAACTCGCGTCGTACGGGTGCTCGGTGACAGGGAGAAGCTCGATGTGGGTGAAGCCCAACTCGGAGACGTACGGCACCAGTTCGTCGGCGATCTCCCGGTACGTCATCCACCCCGGCTCCCCTTTCCGGGCGTTTGCGCCCTCCTGCCGCCTCCAGGAGGAGAGGTGCACCTCGTAGATGGACATGGGTCCGTCTCCGCGGGCCCGCTCCCGCCGGCCCGTCATCCACTCGGTGTCCGACCAGGAATGGCGCGACGGCGCCGGGACCACCGAGGCGTTGTCCGGCCGAAGCTGCATCTGCCGGCCGCAGGGGTCGGACTTGAGCATGGGCTCGGGCCGCATGGGCCCGACGATGCGGTACTTGTAGAGTGCTCCCGCTTCCACTCCCGGCACGAAGAGCTCCCACACGCCGGACGCGCCGCGTGGACGCATGGGGTGACGGTGCGCCTTCCACCCGTTGAACGAGCCGACCACGGACACGGCACGGGCGTGGGGTGCCCATACGGCGAACACCGTCCCGGACACACCCTCGTGCTCCATGCGGCGGGCGCCGAGGATCTCGTGGATCCGGCCGTCGGCGCGGCGCAGCCGCTCGAGCTGGACGTCGGTGAGAACGGGAAGGAAGCGGTACGGATCCTCCATCTCTGCCCCATCGACAGCCAGGCGATATACGAAGGGGCCGGTCGCCGCGGGGAAGGTCGCGACGAAGACCGAGCTGTCGGCCAGCCGCGACGCCTCGACGGCACCCGTGGGCGCGCCGGACGAGCCCTCCTCGGGCACGATCTCCACGCGCTCCGCCCCCGGCAGCCACGCTCGTACCACCCACCCACCCTCCTCGGCTTCATGGAGCCCCAAAACGTCGAACGGTGACGGGTACCGGCCGTCACGCAGAGCTCGAAGGACCTCGGGGGTGGGGTGGGTCACGGGACGGGCAGGGAGGACTCGGGACGGGTTCGAAGGTGCGACGTCGCCAGGCGCCATGTTGATCTGTGCACCGGGAGGATCCTACGTTCAGGTTCGCGTGCGAATCCAGTCCGGGAAACCCCCGTCGATTCGGCGCGAATCCTCGGACGACGGAACCCCATGGCCACCAGGACTCGAAGCGCTGCCCGCGTGAAGGCGACGATCCCCGACTCGGACGGAGCCTATGGGGGAATCCATGTCGTGCACCTGGTCGCCGAGTACTGGCCCTTCGCCCGATCCGGTGGTCTCGCCGAGGCGGTTCGGGGCATCGCCACCTTCCAGGCCAAGTCCGGCGTTCCCACTACCGTCATCATGCCGCTGTACCGGAGGGTGTGGCAGCAGACCCAGGATCTCATCAAGCTGGGCGAGCCCATCCAGGTGCCCTTCACCCACGGCCACGAGGCGGTGCAGCTCTGGCAGTACGATGACGCGGAGGCGCCCGCAGCGCGGGTCATCTTCATCGACCACCCGGGGCTGTTCGACCGCGACGGGCTGTACGGCGAGAACGACCGTGACTACCCGGACAACCACGTCCGCTTCGGCTTCTTCGCCCGGGCCGCACTGGAAGCGCTTCCACTCCTCGTGGAGCACCCCATCGTCCTCCATGGGCACGACTGGCATACCGCCCTCGCCCCCGTCTACCTCCGGGCCGTCCTCGACGAGGATCCCTGGTATTCGCGGATCGCCACGGTCCTTTCGGTCCACAACGCCGGGTATCCCGGTTGGTTCTCGGCGGAGACCCGCCACGATCTTGCTCTGCCCGAAGAGGTGTACCATTGGAGCAAGATGGAGCACTACGGTCAGCTCAACTGGCTCAAGGCCGGAGTGGCGTACTCCGACTACGTCGGCACCGTGAGCCCGACCCACGCCCACGAGCTTCGGACGCCGGCAGGGGGCTTCGGGCTCCACGACTCGTTCATCGCCCTCGGCGATCGACTGGTGGGGATCCTCAACGGTATCGACCTCGACATCTGGGATCCCGAGAACGACCCGGCCCTCATTCAGCGCTTCAATGCCGATGACCTGTCCGGCAAGGCGGCCTGCAAGGCCGAGTTGCAGCGGCAGATCGGCTTGCCCGTCCGCGACGACGTGTGCGTCTTCGGTATGACCGCCCGCCTGGCCGAGCAGAAGGGCTTCGACCTGATTCTCGGCGACGGCCTGCTGTACCGACTGCCCGACGCCCAGTTCGTCTTCGTGGGCGAGGGCGAAGCCCGTTATCGCCACGGGCTGGCCGAGGCGGCGCGGCACATGCCCGAGAAGGTGGCCGCGTACTTCGACTTCACGGAGCACCGTGAGCACCTGCTCCTCGGGGGCGCCGACTGCCTCCTCATGCCGTCGCTGTACGAGCCGTGCGGTCTCACCCAGATGCGTGCGCAGCGCTATGGCGCCTTGCCGGTGGTGCGCCGCGTGGGAGGCCTGGCCGACACCGTGGAGGATCAGGTCACCGGCTTCGTCTTCGACGAGTACTCGTCGGAAGACCTCGAGCGCGCCATCCGGCGGGCTCTGGCCCTCTTCCCCGACCGTGAGCGGTGGCAGAAGCACGTGCGCGAGGCCATGGGGCGCGACTTCGGGTGGCACAAGTCTGCGGATCGGTACCTCGACATCTACACCGAGGCCCTCGCCTTTCATCAGGCCAAGTAGAGGCCGTCTCCCTCCGGATGACCCTGGACATGCGTTCGGTCGTGATTCACGGCCACTTCTATCAGCCCCCGCGTGAGGATCCGTGGACTGGCGCCATTCCGCGGCAGCCTACCGCGGCGCCGTACCACGACTGGAACGAGCGAATCGCCGCTGAGTGCTACGGCCCGGTGGTGGCGAGTCGGGTCGTCCAGGAGGGCGAGCCGGACCGGGTCATCAACTCGTTGGAGTGGATGAGCTTCAACTTCGGTCCGACGCTCATGGTGTGGCTCGAGGCCCACGAACCCGAGACGTACGCGGCGATCCTGGAGGCCGATCGCTCCAGCGCTCGACGGCTTCACGGCCACGGCAACGCCATCGCCATGCCGTACCATCACCCCATTCTCCCTCTGTCCACGGATCGCGATCGACGGACGGAGATCCGCTGGGGCGTCGCGGACTTCAAACGCCGGTTCGGGCGGGATCCCGAAGGGATGTGGCTTCCGGAGACGGCCGTCGATGGACCCACCCTCGACGCTCTTGCCGAGGAGGGCATCCTCTTCACGGTCCTGGCTCCCCACCAGGTCGACCCTCTTCCGAGGGACGGTCGGCCGGGTCGCTACGTCACCACGAGCGGTCGGGAGATCGCACTCTTTGCGTACGACGGCGGGCTGTCCCATGGAATCGCCTTCGGCGACCTGCTCGAAGACGGAGTCGCCTGGGCGGGACTCATGGCAGGCGACGCCGCGGGCGGCGACGTGGCGCAGGGGGCCGCCGACACCGTCGACCGTATCCGCCTGCGCTCCATCGCCACCGACGGGGAGACCTTCGGGCACCACCACACCTTCGGCGAGATGGGACTGGCCAAGGCCATCGTGGAGCTCCAGGGCCGCCGACACATCCGTGTGGAGAACTATGCCTCGTTCCTGGCGCGGGAGGGCATGGGCGAGCCGGTGGACATCGTCGAGCCCAGCGCATGGAGTTGCGCCCACGGAGTGGACCGGTGGCGGGCCGACTGTGGCTGTCGCATCGACCCCGGAGCCGACACCCAGCAGGCGTGGAGGGAGCCGCTTCGTGAGGCCTTGGAATGGCTGGCCGAAGGGCTTCACGGCGTCTTCGAGGCCGAGGGACGCGACTACTTCGACGATCCCTGGGCGGCCCGAGACGCCTACGGCGAGGACGTCGCGGCCTTCGGCGACCCGGCGGTCGATCCTGCGAAGGGTGCTTCGGCGACGGGGCGACGGTCCGAGCTTCTGGAGATGGAGCGTGACGCGCTTCGGCTCTTTACGTCGTGCGCCTGGTTCTTCGACGACGTGGGCGGCATCGAGCCCCGGCAGGTCCTGGCGTATGCGGCCCACGGACTCGAGCTGGCCGGAACCGCAGGAGACGGGCTCCGCACGGGGCTCGTGGAGCGGCTCGAGAAGGCCGTGAGCAACGATCCCGGGGTAGGGTCGGCGGCGAAGATCTTCCTGGAGATCGCGGAGAGCCGGAGCCTCGCGCTCACGGGAGGGACCGCGTCGCGGTGAGGCCTCTCCCCTTCTGTTTCGTCCTGCACCTCCACCAGCCGGTGGGGAACTTCGACCACGTCTTCCGGGACCACGCCGACGACGTCTATCGACCGTTCTTCGACTTCCTGGCCGACCGGGAGTTGTGGCCCATCGGCGTCCACGTGTCCGGACCGTTGGTGGAGTGGCTCGGCGAGCACGACGCCGACTTCCATGACCGTTTGGGGCGGCTCGCCGCGGACGGCCATGTCGAGCTGCTCTCCGCTGGATGGTACGAACCCGTCCTCGCCGCCCTGTCCCGGGAGGACCGGGCGACCCAGCTCGGGTGGATGCGGGAGGAGCTGGAGACGCGGTTCGGGATCACCCCCACCGGGCTCTGGCTGACCGAGCGGGTGTGGGAGCCCGACCTGCCCCGTGACCTGGTGGACGCCGGCATCGACTACGTCCTCATCGACGACCACCTGGCCCGTCGGGCCGGCGTGCCCGAGGGCGACCTGACCCGGCCTCTGAGGACCGAGTCCGACGGCCGCTATCTGGATTTGCTCCCCATCGACGAAGGGCTCCGGTACCTCATCCCCTTCCGGCCGGCGGACGAGATCGAGGCGGACCTCAGGCGCCGGTACGAAGCGGGTGAAGCCATGGCACTCATCGGCGACGACGGCGAGAAGTTCGGGGGATGGCCGCGCACGAAGGAATGGCTCTACGAAGGCGGGTGGCTGGCGGACTTCGGACAACGCATGGATGGGCTGCGAGCCCAGGAGGTGGTCCGACTCGCGACGCCCGCCGAGCTCCGAGCCTCGGTGTCGGCGACGGGGCCGGTCTACCTGCCCTCGGGATCGTACCCGGAGATGGAGGAGTGGGCCCTCGGCGGTCACTGGAAGGGCTTCCTCGCCCGCTACGACGAGGCGAACCGGCTCCACAAGCGGATGACGGCGCTGTCCGACCTGTCGAGCCGCCGGGGTGAGGCCCCGCACGTCGGGCTTGCCAGAGAGCGGGGACAGTGCAACGACGCGTACTGGCACGGCGTGTTCGGCGGGCTCTACATGAAGCACCTACGCGAGGGAGTCCGCCGTGAGCTTCTCGCTGCGGAGCGGATGCTGCGCGCAGGAGAACCTCTCGGCTGGACGCGCATGGACCTCACCGGTGGAGGAAAGGATGGGTGGTGGGTCCACGGCTCGGCCGTGTCGGCCTGGATTTCACCGGACGGGGGCGGGACCCTGACCGACCTCCTCTGGCTCGAGGGGGGCGTGGACGTGGTCGATGTTCTGACCCGCCGGCGTGAAGGCTACCACGACGAGGCCGTACAGCGTCGGGCGGAGCTGAAGGCGCGAGACGGCGATTCGGAGCCTTCCGGCGAGGATCCGGCGAACGCGCCCTCCATCCACGAGATCGAGGAGGCGGCGACCCTGGACTCCCTGCCTCCCGTGGACGCCGACGTCCGCGTGCTGGGCATCGCCCGCGTGCTGGCGCCCGACGTCGACTTCGACGCGTACGCCCGCGGGGAGTACACGCCGATGTGGACGTCGGTGGGGCCCCACGGGAGTCGCGGCGGTGTCGGTCCTGCCTTGGAGAACGGAGACGCCGCTCCAGGCCACGCAGATCCTGTCTCCGGCCAGGACGATGGACGTGCGACGCTGACGTGGCTCTTCCCCTCGGGGCGGGTCGACACCTCCGTCGAGGTGCGCGACGACGGACGGGTCCGGTTCACGTGGACGTGGGAAGCGGACGCCTTCGAAGAGGGCGCGCATTTCGCGCCCGAGTTCTCCCTGGGGACGGCGGTCGACATGAGCTTCGATCCCGAGCCCGACGTATGGCGCCATCGCATCGTGACGACCTCGAAGTGCCCCGACGGATTCGAGGAGATCGATCAGGGTGAGTCGGTCACGCCGCGGTGGCCGGTGTCCGCCGGGACGGCCTCCGTGACCCTCGGACCGCCGTGATCGCTTGACCTCGATGCCGCGGGTTGCCCCCGGCGGCCTCGATCCCGACTCTGGCACACGCGCGGACACCGGTCCCGTGCCGCCTCGAACGCCATCGGAGGGAGTCGCATGAAAGCGTTGGGAACCGTGCTCGTCACCGTCGGCCTCATCGTCACCGGGTGCGCGCCATCGGGTGACGCCACCGCCGACACCCCGTCGGACGCCGCGGCCGCCCAGGCACCCATGGATCAGGAGACCCGGCGCGTGCCCCAGTTCGAGAACGAAGACGTCGAGGTCTGGAAGAGCATCATCGTGCCCAACCAACCCCTCGAGATGCACCGCCACGACAATCCCCGGGCCATCATCGCCCTGCGGGGGGGCACCCTCACGGTGACCAACGACGCCGGTGAGTCCCACGACATGACGTGGGAGACGGGCAGCGCCTACTGGCTCGAGGCGGACCCTCCAGGCGAGCTGCACGGCGACGTCAATGAGGGGAGTGAGCCCATCGAGGTCATCGTGGTGCAGCTCAAGAACGTCGGCGGCGGGGGCTGAGCGCCACTCTGACGGGGGCGCACGCCGAGCCCGGGTCGGAAAGGGGCGGGGCCCCGATCACCGCGTGGGCTGACGCGTAGCGAGCCAGTTTGCCGCGAATTGGGAGATGAAGATCCCCAGGAAGAAGAGGACCAGCGCCGCCAGGGCCAGGGTCTCGCCGGGGGACTCCTCGGCGGGTTGGAGAACGCCCAGACCGACCCACGCGGTGAGACCGACCGCGGTGAGTCCGCCCGCGATGGTCGCCATGGCTCGCCGGGGCCACCCTTCGGCACAGACGTGGACCGCGGAGAGGGGGATGCTCGATAGACCCGAGACCAGGGCCAGGACGACGAGCGCATAGCGCTCCGGGGCGACGAAGCTGAGTCCTCCCGCCAGCACCGCGACGCCGAGGGCGCCCCCCACCAGCGTCGCCCGTGCCCGGGCATCGTCGTCCAGGGCGTGCTTGCCCATGGGGTGGAGGAAGAGGGCCAGGTCGAACAGGGGGGCGGCGAGCCAGCTCAGAAGCACGAACCCCACGTAGGCGATGATGAGGGGCATGACCCAGGGCGTCCACCTGGGATCCTCGGCGAGCTCGCTCAGGAACCGGTAGCCCACGTAGCCGCCGAGGATGACCATCCACATGGTCCGGCTGGACAGCTTCCCCATCCAGAGGAAGTACTTGAGCATGACCGCGTAGATGGGGTTGCCGGCCTTGATGGCCTCCACCAGACCCGCGCGCGCCCAACCGTTCCCTGGGTCGAGGCGCAGCGCCTCCCGGAAGTGCTCCATGGCCTCTTTGCGCTGCCCCTGCTCGAGCTTGGTCCACCCCATGTTGGCGTGTGATACCGAGTCGTGGGGGTCGCGGGCCAGCGTCGAGTCCATGGTGGCCCCGGCCTCGGACTTCCGACCCAACCTCACCAGGGCCATGGCGCGCAGGTTGTTGCACGTCACGTGTTCGGCGTCGAAGGTGAGCCCCCGCTCGGCGGCCTCGAGAGCCTTCTTCCAATCCCGGCGCCCGAACTCGGCGGCCGCGATGGTGCCGTACACCTCCGGCTGACCCGGATCGAGCCGAAGAGCGCCTTCAGCTGCCTCGATGGCGTCGTCCCACCGACGACGATCCAGGAGCACCACGGCCAGTGCGTAGTGCGCGAAGGGGGATTCGGGGTCGTAGCCGATGGCGGATCGGGCCGCCTCTTCGGCCTCGTCCCATCGCTCCAGCTCGTTGAGGGTCACGGCCAGCAGCCCGTGCCCCACGGCATCCGTCGGGGCTTCCGCCAGGTGGGCGCGGATCTCCTTCTCGGCGAGCTCGTGTCGCCCCTGTTGCGACAGGATGGACGCGCGCTGGAGGTGCGGAGAGTCTGCCACGATGCCCGTCAGAGCTTCAGGTACTTCAGGATGTCGTCGTACGCGCCGCCCTGATTGGAATACAGAGCGTAGTTCTTCGCGGTGGCGAACCACTCGCGCGTGGTGGGATGCAGCGCCTTCACCGCGGTCATGAGGTCCTTCGTCACGAGGGGGGACGGAGCCCCGGCCTTGATGGCCTCGCGGAGTTTCGCCTCGACCGTCACGTCGACCACGGCCTTGAGATCGGCACCCGAGAAGCCGTCGGTCTTCTTCGCCAGGGCGTCCACGTCCACCTCCTCCTGAGGCTTGCCGCGCAGGAGCAGGCGCAGGATCGCCGCCCGGGCGTCGGCATCGGGAGGGGGTACGAAGAGGATGCGGTCGAAGCGACCCGGACGGCGGAATGCGCCGTCGAGGTGCCAGGGTGCATTGGTGGCTCCCAGAATGAGGAGGCCCTCGTTCTGGGTGTTGACCCCGTCGAGCTCGGAGAGGAACTGGTTGATGAGGTGGCGGCCGGCGCTGGTCTTCATGTCCGCCCGACTGGCGCCCAGCGCGTCGACCTCGTCGAAGAAGAGGACGCACGGCGCGTTCCGCCGAGCCCGCTCGAAGAGCTCGTGGAGGTTCCGCTCACTGTTGCCGATCCACATGTCCAGGACCTCGTGGATCCCCACGGACATGAAGCCGGCGTTCACCTGGCCAGCCGTCGCCCGGGCGAGGTGCGTCTTTCCGCATCCCGGGGGACCGTACATCAGGATCCCGCCCCCGACGCCCTTTCCGTACGCCGCGTACATCTCCGGGTGCTCGAGGGGATAGATGACCTTGAGCCGGACCTCCTCCTTGAGGTCCTCCATCCCTCCGACGTCGTCGAAGTCGATGGAGGGACGCTCGATCTCGGTGGGAACGTCCTGGTCGGCGCCCTCCCACGACGCCCGGATCCGCCCGTCCACGATTTCGCTGCTCTCGTCGTCGGGGTCCCAGGGACGGGTGCGACTCGCATCCATCTCCGCGGCCGCGGAGGGTGTGGCCTCGATGCCCAGACGCCGAGCCAGTTGCAGGTCCACCGCGGAGGGGTCCTCCTGCACGCCGCGCTTGTAGCGGCGAACGGCCTCGTCGATCTCGCCGATGCCGGCCAGGAGACGGGCGTAGAAAACGTGGGCCCGGCCCGGCGCCGTACGTGACTTCACCAGGTCCTCCACCACCACGAGAGCCTGGCTGGTCTTGCCGTCGGCTTGAAACGCGCGGGCCAGCCCGAGCTTGAGCTCGGGGTCGTCAGGGCGCTGCTTGAGCGCCGCCCGGAACTCGTCGACGGCCTCGTCGGAGCGACCACGCGCGAGGCGGCAGTCCGCCAGGGCGATCCGGAGGG
>CALJKZ010000302.1 GCA_937983085.1 uncultured Gemmatimonadales bacterium | reverse complement strand
AGTCCTCTTCCTGGACGAGCTGCCCGAGTTCCGGCGGGACGCTCTCGAGATGCTGCGACAGCCCCTCGAGGAGGGCTGTGTCCGGCTGTCCCGGGCGGGACGATGGCTGGAGTTTCCGGCGCGGGTTCTCCTGGTCGGCGCGATGAATCCCTGTGCGTGCGGGTTTCATGGCGACGGCTCCGACCGGTGCTGCTGCGATCCGGCAGCCATCGCCAGATACCGCGGTCGCGTGTCGGGACCCCTCCTCGATCGGATGGACCTCCACGTGCGCCTGTCGTCCCTTACCGTAGATGAGATGACGTCTTGTCCCGAGGGCGAAGCCTCGGGGCTCGTCTCCCGTCGGGTGGCGGCGGCCCGGGAGCGCCAGTTGCACAGGCTTGCCGCCGAGGACGGACCCCCCACCCACGCCGCCATGCCCCCTGGACGGGTGCGCCGAGCCGTACGGGTCACCGACGCCGCTCTGGCGCTGCTGGGCGAGGCGATGAGGACGAGTGGACTGACGGCTCGTGGGTTCGATCGGGTTCTCAGAGTCGCCCGTACAGTGGCGGACCTGGACGAAGCGGAGGCGGTCGAGGTCGTTCACGTCGCGGAGGCGGTCCAGTATCGGCTTCAAACCGACGGAGGACCCCGCCCGTAGCTCGTCACGAACCTTCAGCTCGACGCCGGTAGGCTTCATCATGGCTCAGCGTCCTGATGGCCCCGCGTCGCGGGTGCCGGCGAACTCACTCGAACCAGAGCCCTCTTGGCGATGACCGTGGCTGGTGTGCTGACTCTTCAGCAAGTGGGCTTTCAGGACGGGTGGAGCCTTTTCCGGGCGTGAGTCCGGAGACACAGGCCAACATCCTGCTGTCCCTCCTCATCGTCCTCGGCGTCTTCTTTCTTCGTCGAGGGGTCATGGCGGTCGTCCATCGCCGCGTCGACGAAACCGAGGTCCAGTACCGATGGGCGAAGATCACCAGCAATGTGGCCTTCGTCATCGCGGTCCTCTTCCTGGTGCAAGTGTGGTTCACGGCCCTCCGGTCGTTGGGCACCTTCCTCGGCCTGGTCTCGGCCGGACTCGCCATCGCCCTCCGGGACCTGGTGGCCGGTCTGGCTGGATGGAGCTTCATCTCGTGGCGGCGCCCCTTCGACGTCGGGGACCGGATCCAGATCGGGCCCCACGCCGGCGACGTGGTCGACCGGCGGCTCTTCCAGTTCACCATCATGGAGATCGGGAACTGGGTCGATGCGGACCAGAGTACCGGACGCCTCATCCACATCCCCAACCAGAAGGTCTTTACGGAACCCCTGGCCAACTACGTGGCGGGCTTCCCGTACCTATGGAATGAGATCAAGCTCCTCATCACGCTGGAGAGCAACTGGAGGAAGGCCCGGGACCTCGTCAACGAGCTCGCCTCGGACCTGACCATGGAGATCACCAAGGAAGCCACGAGCCCTCAGCCCAGGGGTGAGCCTCGCTTTCTCATCCGGTACCGCAAGCTCACGCCCGTCGTCTACGTCTCGGTGGAGGACAGCGGTGTGCTCCTGACGTTGCGATACCTGAGTCGCCCGCGGGCCCGCAGAGGCTCGTCCTCGGAAATGTGGGAACGTCTCCTGGACATGGTGGACGAGCACCCCGACATCCAGCTCGCCTACCCTACGCAGCGGATCAATCTGAGCCGCGAGGTCCTCGCCGACGCTTCTGGCCCGGCAAATGGTGTGGCGGACAGCGGTCAGGCCCAGCGAGAGTCCGGCGACGGCGAAGGATAGGGTCGCCATCGCCGCGTGCTTGGAGGCGCGTCACAGTTTTCCTA
>CALJKZ010000301.1 GCA_937983085.1 uncultured Gemmatimonadales bacterium | reverse complement strand
TGTACGTGATGCCCTTCATGCCGCCGAGGACGGCGTAGAAGAAGACGATGGCCATCCCGATGCCCACGCCCAGGTTCACGTCGACTTCCAGGAAGCGGCCGAAGACGATGCCCACGCCACGCATCTGCCCCGCCACGTACGTGAACGAGACGAAGATGGCGCAGATCACCGCCACGATGCGAGCGACCTGCGAGTAGTACCGGTCCCCCACGAAGTCGGGAACGGTGAAGGCGCCGTACTTCCTCAGATACGGCGCCAGCAGGAGGGCCAGGAGGACGTACCCACCCGTCCATCCCAGGAGGTAGACGGAGCCGTCGTACCCCATGAACGAAATGAGCCCGGCCATGGAGATGAACGAGGCGGCGCTCATCCAGTCGGCAGCGGTGGCCATCCCGTTGGCCAGGGGCGACACCCCCTTCCCCGCCACGTAGAAGTCCTTCGTCGACGACGCTCGCGACCAGACCGCGATGCCGATGTAGAGGGCGAAGGAGGCGGCCACCAACAGGAAGGTCCACGCCTGGACGGTCATGCCACGCTCCCTTCGTCGACCTGGAACTCACGGTCCAGACGGTTCATGAGCCACACGTAGACGAAGATCTCCACCACGAAGACGTAGATGGCGCCCTGCTGCGCGAACCAGAAGCCCAGCGGGAAGTTCGTACCCGGTAGCGTGAACTGGTTGAGGGCTTCGGCAAAGACGATTCCGCCGAGGTACGAGACGACGAACCACACGGCCACGAGGATGCCCACGTACCGGATGTTGCGTCGCCAGTACTCCCCGTGGCGTGCCGCGACCTCGGCCGCGGTTTCGTTGGACGGCGCGGAGCCGCCGGCGTCGGCGCTCAATGCACCCAATCCTTTTCACCGGCCTCGACGGCCACCGCCAGCCGATTGTCCCGGGTGGGGAGCGGGCACGTGGCGTATCCCGTCCAGACGCACGGCGGGTTGTACGCGAGGTTGAAGTCCAGGACGACCCGTCCTTCCTCGTCGGGTGCGTCGAACCAGACGTAGCGGCCACCGCCGTACGTGCTACTCCCGCTCGTGCGGTCGGCGAAGACCATCATGAACCGGTCAGCGTCGGGGGAGCCGGTGACGTCCAAGGTGTGGCGCTCGCCGTCAACCCAGAACTCCAGGTGGGCCGGAGATTCGGACTCCGACGAGGTGCCCAGTACGTTGGGGACGAGTACGGTCTTCTCATGGGGTACCCAGCGGGCGGTGATGCGCCAGTCGGGGGAGGTGGGGTAGCGGTCGATGCCGTCGAAGCCGGCGTAGTTCGGACTCTCGTTGTCCCGCACGCGCAGGGCGTACTCGTCGCCCCGCCCCACCAGGATCCAGTTGATCGACCCGTGACGATGGACGATGGACTTGCCTGAACCGGCCGAGCCCAGCGCTTCATCGGTGATGTGGGGATCGCCGGAGACGTCGGGGTGGATGGCGCCGGTCCCCGCCGGGAGGCTCAACGTCGAGTCGATCCCCGAGGTCACCACGACGCCCGGCTCCGCCACGAAGCGTACCTCGTCGCCCGTGCGAACGATTCTGCCGACCCGGGGAGCGGCCTTGCCCTCGGGGAGGACCAGATCGTTGGTCTCGTCGGAGCCCAGCGTCGTCTCGCCCTCCGGTAACCAGTGCAGAGCGATGAGTGACAGCCACGAATCCGGCGCGTCCAGCTCGTCCTCACGGGCGGCGTGGAAGCCCGCCACCGTTGCCTCGTGCACGCGTGGGTCCACGGGGACGGGCTCCGGCGGGTTGGTGCACGCCGATGCGATGAGGGCGAGGGCCGGGACGACGGACATGCCCGCCGCCGAGGCATGACGGGCCCACTCTCCACCCCTGCTGCCGGGGACCCGGAATCCGGCGTCAGGGATGGCCGCCCGGGTGAGGCACTCCCACGCCTTCGTCGCCCACGACCGGTCCCGCTGGACCGCGACGTAGCGCCGCGACCTCGTCCGCCGTGGTGCCCTCATCGCCCGCCCCACGGGCGCTTCTCCAGGCCCCCGAGTGGCCGTTCGACCTGGGTGGGTCGCGTGGCCTCCCGTGTGGCGAGGTTGTAGCGGTCGCCGGGCTTCATGAAGTAGAACTTGCCGCCGGAGTCGGTCATGGTCGTGTTGTCGTAGATGACGACCACCGAGCTGCCGATGACCTCGAACCGGTCGCCGCTCACCACGATGGCCGTGTCCTCCTCGAGCCCGATGCCCAGCAGCTCGGGGTGGGCCTCGATGACCTCGATCATGTCGAAGTGCCGGTTCCTGGCGATGACGTGCTGGTCGATGCCCACGTTGCGGAGGTAGCCGAAGCCACGCTGGTGGTCGCCCATCATGATGGTGTTGGTCCGGGTGTCACCCCGCACGAGGAAGGAGCCCTGGATGGACGCGCCCGCCGACGAACCGCCGATGACGCCGCCGCGATCCAAGACCTCCTGGAAGGCCGCTTCGCTGCGGGTGCCCCCGTAGGCATCCACGAGACGCCACTGCCGGCCTCCGAAGAAGAAGACGCCACCGGCCGTCTTCAGCGGCTCGACGAAGGCCTCGGTGTCGGCGACGGCCGGGTCCGTGGTGTGGAGGAGCGTGAGGTTCCTGGCTCCGGCCTCACGCCACGCGTTCATGCCGCCGAAGAAGTCGTCGTACTCCTCGGCGCCACCCGCCGTGGGGACCAGGACGATGTGGGCGTCGGGCCCTCCGGCCAAACGGATGAACCGCTCGTAGATCTCCGGTGAGCGCATGGCGCCGCCCACCACCACGAGGGATCCGTTGGCAGGCCCTACCTGCGACGGGGCCGGCTGTTGCTGCTGGGCCTCCGCCGATCCGGCGGCGCCCAGGAGGGCGAGTGCGGTGGAGACGGCGGCGGTGCGCGCCATCATCGAGGCCCGCTCGGCGGCGGTGACGACGGGGTTACGGCGATGCTTCATGAGACCTCCATCAGGGTCCGTAGACCTGGCGTTCCACTTCTCCGTGGATGCGCTCGAGGGTGGCGTCCGACGGACCCGGCGTCCCAGCCGAGACCGCGATGGCCACCACGGTGTTCACAATGAGGGACCAGATGCCGCCGTGCATCCCCAGGGGGTGGGCGACGACGACGAGGGTGACGTACAGCGTGACGAGGCCGGCGAAGAGCCCGGCCAGCACGCCGGCGCGCGTAAGGGTACGCGGGCCGGGAAAGAGGCAGCTGACGATGGCCGGCATGAGCTGGAGCGCTCCCGCGCCGGACAGCGTGACCAGCACCACCAGGAAGTCGAAGGTCCGGACGGAGAGGACGTAACCCACCACGAGAAGGGCGCCCACGAGGAGTCGGCCGATGAGGACGTAGTGCGCCTGGTCGCGGTCCGGGGCGATGTAGCGCTGGTACACGTCGCGGGTGAGGACCGTCATGTTGGCGTGGAGAATGGAGTCCAGCGTCGACATGGCCGCCGCCGTGGCCCCGGCGAGAATCACGCCCGTGAGGACGGGTGGCGCGTGTGCGAACAGGAGCTCCGGGAAGATCTGGTCGGGGATGTCCAGGCCGGGCATGGCCACGGCCCCGCCCAGCCCCACCAGCGCCGCCGGGATGTACAGCGTCATGAGGTAGATGGGCGTGGTGGCGCCGAGGATTTTCAGCGTCCGGGCGTCCACGGCCGTGTAGTACCGGATCATCATGTGGGGCTGGAAGATGATGCCGAAGGAGAGGGTGATGGTCATCCCGATCCACATGCCCGGCGTGAAGAAGCCCCGCGGCCCCGGCAGTCCCAGCAGGTCGGGTCGCTGCGCCTGCACCTGGCGCCACAACTCCAGCGGCCCTCCGAAGAGTTCGTACGCCAGGTACATGGCTCCCACCCACACGGCCACGTACATCCACACGCCCTGGATGACGTCCGTCCAGTAGACGGCCCGCAGCCCGCCGGCCATGAGGTAGGCGGCGGCCACCACCAGGAGGATGAGCGTCCCGAGCTCGAAGGAGATCCGGTCTCCCGACGCCACGTTGATGATGTAGCCCAGCCCCTGTGCCTGGACCTGGATATACAGGATGGTGAAGACCACCGAGACGATGGCCACCACCACGCGCACCGCCTCCGACTCGTAGAAGTCGGCGAGCATGTCCGCCGGCGTGATGTAGCCGAACGCCTTGCCCAACGCCCAGATCCGGGGCCCGAGGACGTACGTGATGGCCCCCACGAGGAGCGTCCACGTTCCCGCGGCCCAGAAGCCGATGCCGTGGGTGTAGAAGAAGCCTCCCGACCCGAGGAAGGCGAAGGCCGAATGGAAGGTGGCCACCACCGTCAGGTAGAGGACGATGAAGCCGGCCTTTCGGCCGTAGAGGAGGAAATCCTCCATGTCCACCGTCATCCGCTTGTTGGCCACCACCCCCAGTACGATGGTGGCCAGCAGGTACAAGAAGATGAGCGAGGTGGCGACGACCCAGGCCTCCACTCAACCCTCCGTCACACGCCCTTCCGGAGTGTCCATACCAGGACACCCACCAGGGCGCTGTAGATCAGAAAGAGGACGACGAGGAAGGAGGGCCACCCCCCGATCCACGCGTCGGGCCGGTCCCACACCGTGTGGGTGAACGGCGGCATGCACAGCGCGAAGAGCACCACGAAGGCGCCGACGGCGATGCGCCCTTCACGGGTGCGCGGCCAGAAGTGGGATGGGGGAGGGATCCGTGCCATGGGCGGCGAACATGAGGCATGCCCGCCCCCGGCGCCACCTCGTCGCGCATCCTGGGCACGACTGTCCCTGTGCGAGGACACTCGAAGGGAGGGCGAAGGGGCGTGCCACGGAACCCAAACCCTTGCTCTGTAATTGGTTACGGCGTCCCAGGTCCGTGGGCACACCCCTTGCGCCCTTTGCGGCCGACGAAACGACGCTCACACGGAGGACATCATGAAACGCGGTGTGGTGGTTCTGGTTCTGGCGACGATGGCGGTGACGGCCTCCTCGGCCGAGGCGCAGAAGCGTCGCCACGACCGGGCGAGGGGGGGACCCGGTGCTTCGTTCAGCGTGAGCCTCGTCGGGGCCGACGCCATCGGCGATCTCGGAACCGTGGTGGACAAGGGCTTCGGCCTGCAGTTGGGCGGCGCCCTCCCCATGGCGGCCGACGGCCATCTGCGGATCCGCGGCGACGCGGGCTTCGTCGTCTACGGGCTGGAACGGCTCCACTATTGTGGCATCACGTGCAGGGTGACGTCTGAGCTGACCACGACGAACAACATCCTATACGCGGGCATCGGTCCCGAGCTGGTGCTGTCCCGGGGTGACGTCCAGCCCTACGTGTACGGCACCGCCGGTGTCTCCTACTTCGTGACGTCGTCGTCGCTGGACGACCAGGACGGCTACGGTCCCTATCTCCAGACCACCAACTACTCCGACGCCGTGTACGGCCTGAAGTACGGTGGAGGGCTCCGCTTCCGGATGGGCGGCGGCAACAAGCGCATCTATCTCGACCTCGGTGTCGAGCGCCACGACAACGGCATCGCCAACTACCTGACCCGCGGGGACATCCAGGACAACCCCGACGGTACCGTGACGCTCTTTCCCAACCGGAGCGACGCCGACCTCACCACGTTCCGGCTCGGCGTGACCATCGGGGGCTGACGAAACCAGTCGGCGGCGAGGCCCCATCGGGCTTCGCCGCCGGGAATCACTGCGACGCCGCGGTGCGGGGCCGACCCGCATACGGACCGGTCACTACCCCCAGGGCGTGACCCCGCCCGCGGCCGAGCAGGGGTCCCACGGCACCTCACGGCGCGCCAGGAGTAGAGCGGCGCGTCGTCTTTCCCCACCTTGAGGTGCCCCGGCGGTCGAGACCGCCCTTCCCCCACCCGCTCGTCCCATGAACGACGGAAAGCTCACTGAAGCGCAGGCCCGGGCTCTCTGGGAGCGGGCCGCGCGGCTTCACGCAGAGGCCTCGGCCCAGGAAGCCGACCGGATCGAGGCGTCGGGCGATACGTCCGAGCGCATGGACGACGCCGACGGGTCGAACTACTCGGTGGACGTGGTCGTTCGCTCGGCCATCGAGGCGGGCATCCCCGCCGAGTACGTCAACCGGGCCCTCACCGAGCTCGGTCAGGCCGACGCCACCCGGAGCAAGGTCGACGAGTGGGCGGAGAGCTACACCGGCGACGACACACCGGTGCTGTCGGTGCGACGCACCATCCGGGCCACCCCCGAAGAGGTCTACGGCGCCATGCAGCGCGTGCTGCCCAACGCGCCCTTCGGTCTGACCCTGTCGGCCACCGACGGACGAGCCCCCCTCGAGGGAGGGACCCTCCTCTTCGACGTTCCGTATGCCCTGAGTGGCTTCGGAGGCAGCGGACCACACCAGGCCATGATGGACCTGAGGCACTGGGCCGACATCAAGGAGGTCCGGATCCGTCTCGTCGCCTCCTCGGCGGAGCCCGGGGCCACCGACGTGGAGATCTGGGCACCCCTGGGCAACACACGGCGGGTCAACTTCTGGTCCGGGAACGCCATCGGCGGTGTCCTCGGAGGACTCTTCGGACTCATCGGGGGAGCCGTGGCCGCGGCCGTCGTCGACCCGGTGACGGCAGCGCAGCTGGCCACGGTCTTCGGCGCCGCGGGAGCCTCGGCAGTGGGCACCTTCGCCACGTCGCGGCTCTGGTGGCGACCGGTGTACGGCATTGCACTCCGTCGGGGCCGACGCGGCATGGAGCGCCTGCTCGACGCGCTGACGGTGGACCTTCAGACGAAGGGAGCCTTCACGCGACGCGTGGAGCCAGGGACGGACGGGGGCGCGTCGACGGGACTCGACGAAGGCGACGACCTCCTGCGGGGCTTCTAGGCGCCGACCGCCCAGTCCGCCTTCGCCGAGACGCTCGAGCCTCAACCCGCCAAAGCGTCGCGGACCGCCGTCCGGTCGACCTTGCCGTTGGCGTTCCGCGGCAGGGCACCGTCCACCCGCCAGCTCCGGGGAAGCTTCGCCGGCGCGAGCCGCTCGCGAAGATGCCGTTCGAGCTCTTCGAGGTCGAACTCCCCCACCACGGGCTCGACCCACGCGCCCACACGCTCCCCCCACTCATCGTCGGCTACGCCCACGACGCAAGCATCGATGACCGTGGGGTGGGCCCGCAGGGCTTCCTCCACCTCCACGGCATCGACGGTGACACCGCCGCTGACGATTCGATCGATGCGGCGTCCGGTGACCCACACCTGTCCCTGGTCGTCGAGGCGACCCAGGTCTCCCGTCCGGTACCAGCCATCGTCGTCCACGATGGAGCCCGCGCCGGCGCCCACATAGCCGAGCGCGAGGGTGCGGCCACGGGTACGGATCTCCCCGTCGGCAGCTACGCGTAGCTCGACGCCGTCCAGCGGCGGCCCCACGGTGCCGGGCACCGAACGGGTCAGCGGAGGCGCTGCCGTGGCGATCTGCGACGTCATCTCCGTGGCGCCGTACGTCAGTGCGATGGGCCACCCGTACTCGTGGGCTCGGGCGACCAGCGAGGCCGGGGCGTGGGCGCCTCCCACCAGGACGCATCGCAGGGACTCCGGGGCGGGCCGACCCGCCCGGTGGTCCAGGAGTCGCAGAAGCTGGGTGGGGACGAGCGACAGGTGGGTCGGGACCGAGCGTGGGCGCTGTGGAGCTACCCCTTCGCCATCGAGGAGCCGCGACAACGTCCCCGCGTCGGCGTCCGGGGGCACGACCAGCGTTCCCCCGAGGAGAAGGGAGCGGGTGATGAGGGACAGTCCTCCTACGTGCGCCGGAGAGAGCGAGGCCACCCAGACGTCGTCGGCTCCGAGGTCGAGCCGCTCCTCGGCCGCCCGCGCGCTCGCTTCCAGGTTGGCCCACGACAGCGCCACCCCGCGAGGGCTTCCCGACGTCCCCGACGTCCAGAGCACCACCTGGGTGTCGGGGGGGAGTACGGCCTGCTCCATGGCTCGGTGCGCGGCGTCGCGCTCGGATGCCGTCGAACGGGCGTTGAGCGGCACGGGCACGCACCCGGACCGCCAGAGCGCCAAGAGCTCCACCACCCCGTCCACGGTCGGCTCCAGAACCGTCGGCACGACACCGGCGGTTCGGCCGGCCGCCCGGGCATCCACGCGTCGGTACAGATCGG
>CALJKZ010000300.1 GCA_937983085.1 uncultured Gemmatimonadales bacterium | reverse complement strand
CGGATCGTAGCGCAGTACGTCCTGCCGATACAGGGCCCCGACGAGAAAGGAGCCCTCCCAGGAGGTGCGGGTCCCGGCGGTCACGCGATGCAGACCCGAGGGTGCCACCCGGAACTCCGGTCCCCAATACACCAAGGGAAGCACCGAGACGGTTGCAGCTTCGGCCTCGGACATGTCCGAGACGGGGGTTCCGTCGTAGTTCAGCCCGTAGGAGAAGTCGGGCCACCCGTAGTTGCCGCCGGCCTCCACGACGTTGAGTTCGTCGCCGCCAAGGGGTCCGTGCTCCACGGCGTAGAGCGAGCCGTCGGCAACGTCGTAGTGGAGACCCTGCGGATTCCGGTGCCCGTACGACCAGACGCTCGTCGGGGACGGCCGGCCGCCGAGGAGCGGGTTGTCCGCGGGCACGGTGCCGTCCGCCATCAGCCGGTGAATCTTGCCCACGTCCGAGTCCAGGTCTTGGGGCCCCGGGTCCGGGTATGGGTCGCCCCCGATGCCGGAGGACAGGAAGAAGTGCTCGTCGTCTTCCCAGACGATTCTCGAGCCGATGGAGAAGTCGTCAGACTCAAAGATCACCTCCAGTCCTTCGGCCCGGTCGCCGTCGAGAGTGAAGCGCGCGACGGCGAGGTCGTACGACCGATCGTTGTAGGCCAGATAGACAAGGCGATTGGTCTCGAAGTCCGGATGGAGGCTTAGGTCCAGGAGGCCACCGTACACGTCGCTCATCCGAGTCCTGGGGATGCCCGACAGCTCCGTCACCTCCCCCGCGTGGTAGCGGTACACCAACCCGCGCCGCTCCAGGAACAGGAACTCGTCCGGCCCGATGACGGTGATGGCGTCTGGGACCGCAAAGCCGAATGCGATGACGCCCGGATCGTCCCGGCCGTCGTTGGGCGTCACCGGGTCGTCGCCCTCGCACGCGAAGAGAGCCAGGCACCCGACCAGGCTGACGACCGCGCCGGGGATCCGGTGTGGACCGCGACGCACCGCTGGACCACCCCGACCCGAATCGGTGGATGTGACGTCCTCGGCCATCCGGGCCTCCTCTCCGCGGTGGGGGTGCGCTCTGTAGATCATACGCCGGTGGGCGGCAGGCATGACCCTCCGCGAGTCGCTTCCGTCTCGCCATCACAGGAGTGAAAGGTTGACCCTCGCGCTGACGGATGGATACTCCCTCCGTGAGCACGCGAGAATCCGAGCCGCTGACGGACCCCGCCCCTACCCTGGGCCGCGTCGTCGGACTGTGGCGCTACCCGGTGAAGTCCATGGCCGGCGAGGCCCTGGACACCGCCGACGTGGCGTGGAACGGTATCGCCGGGGACCGCCGCTGGGCGTTCGTCCGAGACGAAGCAGTCCACGGGGGATTCCCGTGGCTCACCCTTCGTCAGCGTCCGATCCTCGCTCACTATCGGCCCTATTTCACGGACCCCGAGCGACCGGACCAGTCGCCGACGATGGTGCGCAGCCCCGACGGTACCGTCCGCGACGTCACCGACCCGTCCTTGGCCCAGGAGCTCTATGCGGCGGGGGCCAGGGTCATGCGCCAGGACCGAGGAGCGTTCGACGCCTTCCCCATCTCCATCATCACGACCCAGACCGTTGAACGACTCGGGGAGATGGTGGGAGCGACGCTCGATCCGCAGCGTTTCCGGCCCAACATCCTGGTCGACGCGACGAACGGCGAGCCCTTCGCCGAGGACGGATGGGTCGGGCGGGTGCTCCGGCTTGGCGGGACGCGTGTGAGGGTCGACAAGCGGGACGGCCGCTGCGTGGTCATCACCATCGATCCGACGACGACGGAGCGCGATCCCTCTATTCTCCGAGCGGTCGCCCAGCACCGCGGCGGCTGCCTCGGGGTGTACGGATCCGTCGTCGAGCCGGGCCGCGTGGGCGTAGGAGATACGGTGTCTTTCGACGAAAAGGGATGAGAACGCGCATGGGACCTATGCTGGCCGCAATCGTCACCACGGGATTCGCCGGACTCGGTGGAGCGCTCGCCGTGTTCGGGAGCTACGACGACTCACCGGGAGGGACGCTGCTGGGGTTCGCCGTCGTCGTCGTGGCCATGGTGTTGAACGGGCGCCGGGCGCGAGTCGTCAGCGTCCCTCCCTCCGAAGCTCCTCCAGCGACACGGTAGGGGCGCCCGGGCACCGACTCGGACAGCCGGGCCACGCGTCACCTCGGTAGCGCCCCAGCAGGTGCCCCACGGCATAGACTACCCACACGACGACGGCCATGACGGGTCGCGGCATCACCAGAACGCGCTGAGTCTTCCAATGTCGTCGTAACACGTGGGCCATGTAGACGGGCGACGGCCGATTGGGCGGGCTGGCGTTCACGACGTCGAATACAGCCTGGAGGTACCGATCCAGGTCGACGACGGGTTTGGTCGCACCCTCAAACTCGAGGGGCTCGTCCCCATCGTTCCACCAACGGTGGGCACGACCGTGGGGCAACCGCACCGTCCCCCCGGCCGGTACATCCCACTGCTCGCCCTCGAGGATGACCGACTGGACTCCGCGGAGGATCTCCCACTCCTCATCCTCGTGCACGTGGACGTGCAACGGCGGCCCGGGACTCCGAGGGGGCAGCGATCCCTTCATCTCCAACCAGGTCTGCTGGCCGTCCGACACTCGACGAAGGGCCAGCCGTTCCCCCGTGTGACGGTCCTCGACGATTAGGGGCTCGGTGGTGGACATCCCGTGGGTCAGGCGGCGCCGGCGCCCTGGATGTACTCCCGCAACGCCGAGTTCTCCTGCTCAGCGGAGATCCGGCAGGCGTTCACCAGGTCCCCGATGGACACGATCCCGGCCAGTTGGTCCCCGTCGAGCACCGGGAGATGACGGATGCGATGCTCCGTCATCGTGTCCATGACGGACACCAGAGAAGCGTCGGGACCCGCGGTGATCATCTCGCGCGTCATTGCGCTGCTCACACGTATGGCCCCGAGGTCGGCTGAAGCATCGGCCGCGAGACGGAGGACGTCTCGCTCGGTGATGATCCCCACCGGCCCCTGATCCCCCATGACGACAAGGCTCCCGATGTTCCGCTCGACCAGGAGCTGTGCGGCGTCCAGGACGGTTCGAGACTCGGGGATGGTCACGACGTCGTGACCCTTGGTGCGAAGGATGCCTTCGATCTTCATGGGGCGCCTCCCGCCGTGGGTGGGTCTCAAGAGATCAATCTGGGATGCGGCCAGTCCTGCCGCGAGTGGACGGGCGGCGCCCTCGCGACGCGGGCCCACCCGACGATCTCCTCGGCGAGAGCTACGAGATGACGATGATGCTGAAGTCGACCATCTCCCACGACGTCTGGGTGGGGGCCAGCGCGAGTTCGACGATGGAGCCGAAGTCACGACGTCCGATGGCGACCTCCACAGTGGCCGCACCGTCTGTGGTGAAGCGCACCGTCGAGATGGTCGCCACCACGGTGGCGAGGTTGAAGTCGCAGTACGCTTCATCGGGCACCGGCGAGCACGTTCCGACGATGTGGTCCTTGGCGGTTTGCCTCGCGAGCCACTCGTCCGAATGGCGCGGCGTGGCCCCCGTGGTGGGCTGCGCCCCTTGGCCCGGGTCCAACGCCCTTCCCTCCGGCGCGGCGCTGTTGAGCAGCGCAGTGAACGGTCGATCGCCCTCCATCCCCCACGTCTGCAGAATGGTGTAAGGGAGGGAGTCCACCACGACGTCCAGCACGGCCATCTCCAGGGGAGTCGCCTCCCACGAGCCGTCGCCGGCACACTGAGGCAGTACGGTCAGTGCCGCGAGGGCCAGCCACCTGAGTCGCACCATGGGCGTGTATCCCCTGCTGTAGTTCAATCGGCGTCCTGCTCCGGAGTGCCAGCCTTCGAGTCCAGCGCGCGCAGCTCGTCGGCGATCATGTCCTCACGGGCGTTCGCCCCCATGAAGACCCAAGCTGCAAGCGCAAGGAGCCCCAGGGCCAGAAAAGAAAGCACGACCTCCCACCCTCCGAGGCTGACGCCGAGGGCGGAGAGGACGGCGCCGGCGCCCAGCCACTTGGCGGTGAGCCAGAAGTGCTTGCGGCTCGACGCCCGAACGACGGAGCGCTCATCCACCAGGTCGGCACGACGGAGAGACCTCTCTGCTCCCTCGAGCTTGCGTCGGCCACGCATCGGCGTCACCCGCTCGACGGAGCCCGAACCTTGACCCGCCAATCCGAGATCACACCCGACGGCAGATGGCCCGTGGACACGACCTTCAACTCGATCCGCTGCTTGCCCTCGGGGAGCGTGAGGGGGGCTTCGAAGGTCCCGGCCCATACCATTTCGTCACGAGGTCCGACGTCGGCAGCGACCTCGGAGCGGTGGCGCTCCTCGCCCTCGAACCAAACGATCTCCTCGACGAGCTCCATGGCGATCCAGTCCCCTACGGCTTCGGGGTCCCGGGTCGGGCGCTCGAGGTCTCCGAGCCGCACGAAGAACGTCACGTCGTCCACGGGTCCGTAGGTGTTGCTGTGGGTCAGGCGTACCGTCGACTTCGCCCCCGGCTCTGGCGGATCGGGGCTCAACGCACAGTGGATGACGGATTCACCCCCGAGCTCCCACGACTTGGGGGCATGAGAACTCACGCGTCTTGAAGTCGTCATCCGACCCTCCCGGACTCGAATAGCCTGTGGACCAGCTCGCTGGTAGCCCCCACGATGACCATGAGGCACCGCTTCGACGCCGGCGTATCTCTCACCATGCAGTGGCTCGCCGCGCCCGACAACCACGGGCCCGCCCGGGTGGTGGGTCGAGCCACGACCTCCCTGCTGGGCCTGCGTCGCCGGACCCGCCGCGTCGTCGTACGTTGCCTACCGAAGTCGGGAGACCGCGGGAGCAGCCGCCGCGTACATCCCGCAGAGTCCGCCCTAAACCCGAACGTGGAGCGTATGGACGAGTTTCTCCGCGACATCCGCTTCGCTCTTCGAGGCATTCGCAATGCGCCGGGGTTCACCGCGGTAGCCGTGGCCACCATCGCACTGGGCATCGGGGTGAACGCGTCGATCTTCAGCCTGGTCAACGCGGTTCTGCTCCGTCCGCTCCCGGTGGAGAGTCCAGGCGAGCTCATCGACCTCTACGCTCATCAGACGACCGACGACGCGCACAACTCGAACTCGTACCCGAACTTCCTCGATTTCCGGGACCGCACCGAGACCCTCTCGGGCATGATGGCCTTCACGAACTTCTTCGCGAATCTCTCGGTGGACGGCAGTTCGGAGTTGGTGGTGGGCGAGATCGTGTCCGAGGACTACTTCTCTGTCCTGGGCGTACCGGCGGCGCTCGGCCGAACGTTCACGACGGAAGAGTTCGCCGGTCCGGGTGCAGGCCCCTCAGCGGTCCTGAGCCACGCATTCTGGCAGAACCGTTTCGGGGGCGATGCGGGGGTCGTCGGCCGCACCGTCCGCCTCAACGGCAACGTCTACACCGTCGTCGGCGTCGCGCCGCGGACCTTCGGGGGGATGGCCCC
>CALJKZ010000299.1 GCA_937983085.1 uncultured Gemmatimonadales bacterium | reverse complement strand
GCCCGCCCCGGGCGAGAGGAAAGGTGGGTGCTGCCGGCGCCCCCGGCCGGGGCCCACGCGGGCGCCAGGCACCCCGCCCGACCAAGAGTGGGTCCGCACATGTAGGGCCTCCGTTCGAATGAGTGTCCGGTGGGCCCGCCGTACCGTCCGACGACCTGCGGACCCCGTGTCACTTGTAAGTATATCGCTTTCGATATACACTATGTCGACTTCGCCAAACTACCGAATATCAGGAGCACCTCGTGCCCGAGCCCGGATCGGATTCCCGGTCACTGTCCTACAACGAGTTGATCGTTCTCCACTCCATTGCCGCCGGGGCTCGGTACGGTCTCGAGATCATGGCCCAGACGCGGCTCTCCTCGGGTACCGTATATCCGATCCTACGTCGGATGGAAGCAGAAGGTCTCCTGTCCTCCGATCGTGAGGACACCGCGTTGGCGAAGGCGGAGCGTCGGCCGCGCCGGCGACTGCACGCGCTCACCCGGACCGGAACGAAGGTCCTGAGCGAAGCCAGGGAGGACCTTTTGGCCCACCAGCGAGCCATGGGCCTGCTCGACGCCCCGGCCGAGGGGTCGTGAACGCGGCGACATCGGCTCTGACCACCGCATTGGTCCGTGCGTGCGGTCGCCTCGTTCCTGCGGAGATCAGGGCCGAGTGGTGTGAGGAGTGGCTGGCCGAGCTGTCTGCGGCAGTTGTCCCCGAGGATGACGAGAAGAGTGCGATCCGGCTCTGGCCGGGGGTCTTCTTCGACGCGGTCTCGACGCGCAGACACTGGTCCGTGCTGCGATGGAAACGTGGATCCATACCATCGATTGATGAGGAAGGGGGGATGATGGACGGGCTCTGGCAGGACACGCGTCAAACCGCTCGGAATCTTTTGCGTCGCCCGATGTACCTGATCTTGGCGTCGGCGACGTTGGGACTCGGGATCGGTGCAAGCACAGCGATGTTCAGTGCCGTCCACTCGGTCCTACTCAGCGATCTACCGTACGGCGATGTCGATCGGCTGTTCGCGTTGCATCAGACAGAGACGGGGAGTGGCAACCTGGCGGAGGGTGTCTCCGCAGCGAACGCATTCGACCTGGCGGCACTGACCGAGACGTTCCAAGCCCTCGCGTTCGCGGACGGGATACACGGCCTCCGCATGCTTCGCGAAGGCCGAGCCGAAAGTCTCAGGACGTGGGTGGTGTCCGCGGGATTCTTGGAAGCGCTCGGCGCGCGACCGATCGGCGGACGGCTGTTCTCGGGCGAGGAGTACGTCGAGGGCAACGAGGCGGTCGTGATGCTCTCCTACGGCACGTGGCTGGCGCGATTCGGTGGAGACCCATCGATCGTCGGCCAGCAACTGGTTCTGGACGACCTTCCGCATACCGTGGTGGGGGTTCTCCCCGCCGACTTCCGGTATCCATCGAGCGCGGAAGCGTGGACACCTAGACCGCGTAGGTCGTGGGACTCCGCACAACGCTCCCAGCCTACGATGCAGGCGGTAGCGCAGTTGCGGCCCGGCGTGTCCCGGACCGCCGCCCGACGGGAACTGGAGCGAGCCACGTCGATTCTGCAGGAGCGATACCCCACGGAGAACGCGAACCTGGGTCTCCGACTCGTTCCCTTGAGGGACGATATCGTGGGCGACGTCGAGGCTCCGCTCATGATCCTCTTCGCGGCGGTCGTTCTGGTGCTCCTCGTCGCGTCGGCGAACGTCGCTGGTCTGCAGCTCACGCGTGGCATCACCCAGAGTCGCGGGCTGGCCGTGCGCGCCGCCTTGGGCGCCAGCAAGGCTCGGTTGCTCCGCATCAGCGTAGTCGAGAGCCTCCTCCTGGCAGCGGTCGCGGTCGGACTGGGCATCGGGCTGGCGCTCAGTGGTATCGCAATGATCGAGGCCCTCGGCCCGACGCACCTCCCCCGGATCGATGAGCTGCGGATCGACGGTGCCGTCCTGGCCTTCGCGGTCGTCGCGGCCACCGCGGGATCGTTGGCCGCCGGAGCACTGCCCGCGCTCGTCGCTTCAGGCACCGCGCCTTCGTCGGCCTTGGCGGCGGGGCCTCGAGGCGGATCGATGACGCGGCTGGGAAGACGATTGCAGGACGGCTTGGTGGTCGGGGAGATTGCCGTGGCGATCTCCTTGGCGGTCGGCGCCGGCTTGCTGGTCAGAAGCTTTGCCGAGTCCATGGACGTCGACCTGGGCTTCGAGCCATCCGGCGTCGTCGCGGCCCAGGTGTGGGCCTACAGCGACGGTCATCGCAGCGATTTCGAGTATTTCGATCGCAGCTTGAGGGCGTTACGTGACGTCCCCGGCTTCGCAACGGTTGGCGTCACCTCGGACCTGCCCCTGGCGGCCGACGGTCCCCTCCTCGCGCGTAGCATCGCGGTGGACATCGAGCTCCCCCGAGCCGAGTCCGCCGAGCATCGCGTCGCATACATGTCGGTCATCGACGAAGGGTACCTGGCTGCCTTGGGAATCGATGTGATGCAGGGTCGCTCCTTTCGAGCATCCGACGAACCCGACGGCCTCGCCGTCGCCCTGGTCAATGAATCGTTCGTGCGCTCGTTCCTGGATGGACGCAATCCGATAGGCCAGCCGATGAACGTGGGATTCCGGAACGGGAGTACGCGCGAGATCGTCGGCGTGGTGGCGGATGTGAGACGGCGCGGGTCGGAGCTCCCGCCTCTGCCCGAGGTCTACCTGCCTCATCGTCAGGTGCCCATGAACGGTCTCACCCTTGTCGTCCGCTCGGACCTGGCGCCGGCCGCGGTCGTTTCCCAGGTGCGAGAGACGCTCATGGCGGTCGATCCCGAGCAAACCATTTGGGCCAACCAACCCCTGACGGATCTCCTCACCGACCGGATTCGTCAACGCCGGTTCAACACCGTGCTGCTCGCAGCGTTCTCGGCCATCGCCCTCGCATTGGCGGCGATCGGCCTGTACGCCCTCATCGCGTTTCAGGTGCAACAGCGAACCCGGGAGTTCGGGATTCGTAGGGCCCTCGGGTGCAGCACCCGGGGCGTGGTTTCTCACGTCATCCGGAGGGGTGCTGTCCTGTCCGGCGCGGGGCTGGCGTTCGGCGTCGCCGGCGCGACCGCCATGGCTCTCGGCCTCGAAGGCATGCTGTTCGGGGTGACAGCCCTCGACCCCGCCACCGTCGTGGCCGTTTCGCTGCTCCTCGTCGCCATCACCGTTCTCGCAGGCGTCGGCGCCGCCCAACGAGCGGTGCGGGTGCCACCCAGCATAGCCGTCACTGCGTCGGACTGACGCAGGGCGACCCGCCTTGAGCGATGGCCGGAATCGCCGCCGCCCCTACCGGTAGATCCCCGCCAGATCCCAGCGTCGGATGTGATCGGCGATGAGGTCGCCCATCCGCTCATTGACGCGCCGGAAGTACTCGGCGGCGTCGTCCGGGTCGAAGTCCGGGTACCCCTGCCCCGCCTGGTACAGGACGATGGAGGACGGGAAGGGATAGGCGTTGATGCCGGCCATGCGGGCCTCGGCCATGTCCGCCGAGTACCGCTCAGGATGTACGTGCTCCGGCGCGATGGCCTGCACGTATGCCGACTCGTTGTTGCCGGCGTGCCCGCCATCCTCGCCGAAGACCTCGAACGTGATGTCGCTGGTGGCCGACCACCAGTTGGAGACCAGGGTCCTCACCCGATACTCCTGCGAGATCCGCTCGGCGACACGGCTCAGCACCGCCGTCTGACCCCCGCCGTGTCCGTTGATGACGATGATGTTGAGGAAGCCGTTCTCGGCCAGACCCGCCATGATCTCCTCGACGAACGCCTCGTAGGTCGCCTCCGAGATGGAGAGGTTGCCGGGGAACGCCGCGAAACTACCCGTGAACCCGTAGTTGAGCGTGGGGGCCACGAGGGCGTTGAGCCCAGGGGCCAGCTCGGCGGCCATGGCCTGGGGAGCCAGGTTGTCCGACCCGTTGGGCAGCACGCCGTGGGGTTCCAGCGTGCCGGTGGGCAGCAGAACGGTCTCGACCTCCCCCTGCTCCATGATCTCGGCGAACTCCTGCCAGCCCAGGAGGTTGAGGTGGCGCGAGGTGGGCTCCTGCGCCGCCGCGGTCAGGGGCGAGAGCGCCGGTAGAAGCGCGAGCGCCAATAGGAGCGCGAGCGGAAGCGACGAAGCGAAGGGGCGGGTCGACATGGGAGAGCTCCAGGGATCGGCGCCGGAAGGTGCGCCAACTTCTCGGCGGGCTCGGGGCGACGCAAGCAGACGAGAACTGCCTCACCGGGACCGCAGCCGGGCCCGACTCCGCCCTCTGATCCGAAGCTTCGTGAGCCTCACCCTCCCTGCGTCGCGACCTCCGGTAGCTTGTCCGGTCGCATCTCGCCGGCCTCGACCCAGAGCTCCAGCCAGTTCTCCCGAGGCGGCAGCGCGCACACCGAGTAGGCCGTGAAGGCGCAGGGTGCGTTGTAGGTGCGGTTGAAGTCGATGGTCGTCCAGCCGTCGTCTTCCGGGAAGGGCACGCGGAGGTAGCGGCCTGCCCGGTACGTCGTCGCCGTCGCCGTGGAATCCCACAGCATGACGAAGAAGCTGCTGCTGGTCTCCCCGGCGGTTGCGATGATCCGGTGGCGCCGCCCGTCCCGCTCGAAGACGAGCTCGCCGGTGGCGCGGAACTCCACCGTTCCCCCGGTCACGTCCGGCAGGCGCAACATCTCCGGCTCATCGTAGGGCTCGAAGCGGGCCCGGACCCGCCACTCGGGGGCGACGGGGCAGTAGTCCGGCAACCGGACCGACTCGCGCTCGGGATGCGCCTCGTCCCACGCGCGCAGCCAGAGCCGGTCGGTTCCCGGCTCGGCGTGGATGCGGAGGCCCAGCGATCCCACGGCGAGTCTCGTCGGCTCGTCGTCTCGATCGTTCCGAAGCTCCATCCGTTCGGCGACCGCAGGGCCCTCGTGCAGGCGGATGTCGACACCGGGCGCCGGCTCGAGTTCGACGAGAGCGCCTTCACGGTAGAGTGTGCCGACCACGGGAGGTACGTTCTGGCCACCCAGTACGATGGGAAGCCCCGGGTCCGCTCCGAACGGGTTCGCGCCCTCGCTGAGCTGCCAGAGGCCGATCCAAAGGACCGGACCTCCGGGGGGCGTCACGGCCCGGCCTTCCCTCTGGACCCGCCATGTCTCGTGCTCCTCGGCAAAGACCGTCGAATCGACCATGTCGGGCTCCGGCCACGGTTCACCGCACCCGAGGAATACCGAACAGAACGCCACCACGACGAGGCAGCGGGCCTCGGGGACGCGCGACGGGCAGGCTTGGGCGGGCGCTGGTGAGGGCGGCATGCTCGGTAGGGGCAGGAGACACGAAAAAAGCCGCGACACCGGGTGGGGTCGCGGCTGGGTGCGGGGCACATCGGATCGGGGCCGGTCAGCCGGGTCCCCCTCCTCCCCCGCACATGGGCGGCGGCTCCCGGAAGCACGGGGAGGTCCGCCAGGAGAAGTGGAGGAGGGCGGGGTG
>CALJKZ010000298.1 GCA_937983085.1 uncultured Gemmatimonadales bacterium | reverse complement strand
GAAGGTCCGCTGGACCGGCCCGGGGCTGTCGACGGCGACCTGGCCGAGGGCGTCGCACGGTACCGGCGCCGCCGCGCCGTCGGGCTCCCGGGAGAGCGTGCACAGGAAGCGCACGGGCACCGTGTGGCCGTCCGGCCCGGTGAGCTCGGTCGGCAGCGCGGGGACGGTGACGCGCACGTCCGAGTTGTGGGTGAAGGCGAACGAGCCCATGCGACGCACCTCCGTCACCGGCGCCTCCGTCACCCAGACGGCGCCGAAGTCGAGGTCGGTCGGAGCGTCGGCTTCGAGGTGCGCCAGGATCGTCGCGGAGGCCCGCACCGGAACCGTCCGCGTCTGGGCGTCGACGCGCTCGACCGTCGGCACGACGGCGAGCATCGCGAGGAGGGCGGGAAGCGTCGTGGCACGACGGGAGCGTCGCATGACCATCTCCGGGGCGGTGGGGTCTCTCATCCCTCAGGGTCGGCCGATGTGGACGGAGCTTGAGCCGCCGGGGCGAACGCCGGCCCGAGGGGGAGGCGCCCGGGGGCCTGCGAGCATGCGCCGTACCGAAATGAGAGTGCCGGCTGGTACGGGCGCGACTAGGATGCACGGAGACCGGGGACCGACGCGATCAGGAGGGGAGATGCCTACGCTGGCCACGTTCAACGCGAACAACTTCTTCCTGCGCTATCGCTTCACGGACCGGTATTCCGGCGCGACGGCCACGTCGCCTTCCATCCTCTCGGAAGCCGAGCGGGCGCAGCTGATCGGGTTCCTGCCCGGGCTGGCGTTCGGCAACTACGCCTCGACCCAGTACATCGTCTGGGACCAGGGTCGGCGGACGCTCGCCGCGCAGGCGCTCGCCGAGCCCGACGGAGTGCTGCCCGACATCCTGTGCCTGCAGGAGGTCGAGAACATCCACGCCATCCGCGTCTTCAACGACGACTACCTCGGGGGGCACTACCCGTACTCGCTCCTGATCGACGCCTACGACCCGCGACTCATCGACGTCGGGCTCCTGTCCCGCTTCCCGATCACCGGCGCGCGCAGCCACATCGACGACGTCGACGCCGGGCAGCGCATCTTCAGCCGGGACTGCCTCGAGGCGCAGATCGAGCTGCCCGATGGCGAGACGCTCCACCTGCTGCTGAACCACCTGAAATCGAAGTACGTGCGACGCAGGGCGGGGGACACGGACGCCGAGTACGACGCCCGCGTCCTCGTCAGTCACAACAAGAGGCTCCGCCAGGCGCAGGCGATCGCCGACTACATCGACGAGCGCTTCGAGGATCGCCAGACCTCGGCGCTCTACGCGGTCGTCGGGGACTTCAACGACACGCCGCTGAGCCCATGGCTGGCGCCGCTCATGAACACCCCGCGCCTCACCGACGTCCTCGCCCGGCACCGGCCGCTCGACGACCGGTGGACGTACTACTGGCGGTCCGAGGGCCGCGTCTCGCAGATCGACTACGTCCTGGTCTCGCGTGCGCTCCGAGCGCGCGTCGACGCCCGGGTCGCGGCCGACGCCGCGCACACGCCGCACATCGAGCGGCAGGGGCTCGGCTACCGGGAGGTCTCAGACGCGACCGGCCTGATCCTCCCGTCCCGGGTCCGGCTCCGGCACTTCGAGGACGACGGCGTGACACCCGTGCCGGCGAACGTGCCGCCCGAGGTGCGCCTGGATTTCCGGTTCGCCCGCTATCCGGCGGTCATGGCCGATTGGCACGACAACATCTCGGACCACTGTCCGGTGAAGGTGTGGTTTTAGGAGAGCGGCCGAGAGGCGGTGCTGGACTTCGCGAGACGGGAGCGGCAGCCGGCGATACCGTTGCCCCCCTCCCGGGCCGCGGCGAGGTTTGACGCCGAGCACCGCCCCCGTAGCTCAGGTGGATAGAGCGACTGCCTCCTAAGGGCGATTCTGCCGCTCACGGGCGTTCACGGAAAGAGCATCCTCCAATGGTCTGGCAAGGGCATACGGGCCGAGGTGGAGATACCCGCCGTCCGTTCGGTCCCACTCAACAAGCTCCCCGAGCTGTCGACCCCCAGCCCTGAGCGGCTGATTGAGCTTCGGGCCCGATTTGTCCGGATGTACGTGGCTGCTACGCCCGGACAGCGGAGGGTGGCGGACGAGGCCGTCCGCCTCGGGTCTGTGGAGTCTAGGGTCTTAGGCGAAGTTCTTGGCCTCAGCCCAGCGACCGTTCGCGTACGCTTGCACGCTCTAAGGGAGCTTGCTTTAACCTAGGCTCGGGGTGTACTTGCGAAGGTTGCACGGGGGCCGCAGACTGCCGGGAAGCTCCATTTGGCAAGTGAGGATGGGATGAATCGGATTCTCGGCGTTGCCCTGCTGGCCACCTTAGCGGCCCCCTCCAGTATCGCCGGTCAGAAGGACGGAGTTCCCCAACCGGCCCCGCTGCGCTCGCTATGTAGTTCGATCACGATGGACTACTGCGTGAGCTTCTACGCGTTTGAACTGTACTTTCCTCCGCTGGGCACCCGGCCAGGTTCCCCCGTCCAGTTCTACGACCTGCAAATCGCCGCGGGCTTCCAGGCCTGGGGCAAGTCGGTGGGAGACTGGGAGTTTGCTGGCACCGACATGGACCTATGGTCGTTCTCTGGTGACGGTTGGGATTTCAGCTTTCGCGGGCTCTGTTGCAGGGTCCGCGAAACGGACGTGAAAGACGTCTACGAGATGTCGGGATTCGAGCGGCCATTCGGGGAGGCCGACCTTCCTCCGCGAGACCCGACGATCGCCGACGCGACGTATTTCCACTTCCGCAATCCGGAGACCGGAGAGCTTCTGCGATTCGACTCTGAAACGTGGGTCGAGGTGCCCGAGCCAAGTACGTATCTGCTTCTGTTCTCTGGTCTGGTGGCGCTCGGGCTGGTTACCCGGCGACGTATACGACTCGCCGGCCGGTAAGGTCTCAACACGCCTGACGGTGGCATTGGGCCGCTGCTTCCTCAACGGGGGCGGCGGCCCGTTCTTCTTCTTCGTGGTCCTAGACGCGTTGTCACCCGAGAACGCGTGATAGGTAAGGGCAGGCGATTCACGCCAACGGGACCCGCTGTGCCGATGGTCTTTGCCAGCATCCTCGAAGGCGAGCCAGCGTGCGTATCGGGTCCGCCGCCCGCCGCCCGCGGTCGTTTCGAGGTCCTGACGCGGGTAGCACCTGATCCAAAGACGCTGCCCCGTGCCCACCGTATTGAGGGGATCGCTCAGGGTGCAGAGGGTTCCGTCCCGGCGGAGTCGGCCTTCTCCAGCCGGTCCGTCGGGCGGGACCGCCCCGCTACACGGTGTCCGTGCGATTCACGCCGAGACGCACGACACCCGCCCCGTCCCGGGAACGCGCCTCCGAGAAGGAACCCTACAGCGAACCGGGCGGGGCGCTAAGCTGCTAGGTGAACACGTTGTGAAGCCACGGCCAGAGGACATCTAGCGCGTCCCCGACTCGCTTGAGGAATAGGACGAGCGCCCCGATGCCACCGACCGTCAGGGTCGCTAGCGCGACCACCTGCACCTGCC
>CALJKZ010000297.1 GCA_937983085.1 uncultured Gemmatimonadales bacterium | reverse complement strand
CTGCTCATCATCACGTTGAGCTTCCTCCCGATCTTCGCGCTGGGCGCTCAGGAGGGGCGTCTCTTCAAGCCCTTGGCCCTCACCAAGACGCTGGCGATGGCGGCGTCGGCGCTCCTCGCGGTCACGCTCGTGCCGGTCGCGATGGGTGCGTTCATTCGTGGGAAGGTCCCGCCCGAGGAACGAAATCCGATCAACCGCGTCGCGCTCGCTCTCTATCGACCGACGCTCGACTTCGTTCTCGGTCGTCGATTCCTCATGCTCGGTGTGGCCCTCGTCGTCCTGCTCCTCACGCTCATTCCGTACGGGCGTCTTGGGAGTGAGTTCATGCCGCCGCTCATCGAGGGCTCCATCATGGACATGCCCTCGGTGTTCCCCGGCGTCGGAACGGCGCAGGTCAAGCAGCTTCTCCAGCAGCGTGACCGCGCCATGGCTGGCATTCCGGAAGTGGAGATGGTGCTCGGCAAGGCGGGGCGGGCGGTGACGGCCACCGACGCTGCCCCACTCTCCATGTTCGAGTCCGTCGCGATCCTGAAGCCCGAGGAGGAGTGGCGTTCGGGGGTCGACTACGACTCGATTGTCGCCGAGATGGACGCGGCGACCCGCACGCCGGGCGTCGCGAACATGTGGTCGATGCCCATCAAGAACCGACTCGACATGCTCGCGACCGGAATCAAGACACCCGTCGGGATCAAGATCTTCGGCCCCGACCTGTCCACGCTCGAGTCGATCGGCAAGGACATAGAGGGCCTGCTCCCGATGGTCGAGGGCACCGCCTCGGTCTTCGCGGAGCGAGCGATCGGCGGGCGGTATCTCGAGATGGATGTCGATCGGCGGGCCGCCGCACGATACGGCCTGACGATGGCGGACGTGCAGCACACAATCATGACTGCGGTGGGCGGGATGAACGTCACGCGAACCGTCGAGGGCAGGGAACGTTACAGCGTGAACGTGAGATACGCCCGGGAGCTTCGGGACGATCCCGAGTCGATCGGTCGCATCCTGGTGGCGACGCCCGCGGGTGCGCAGGTGCCGCTGGCGCAGCTCGCGGAGCTGCGATTCGTCGGCGGGCCGCCCATGATCAAGAGCGAGAACGCCCTGCTCAACAGTCTGGTCTTCGTGGACGTCAGGGGCCGCGACATCGGCGGCTACGTCGAGGAGGCGAGGGCCCTCCTGGATGAGCGACTCCAGCTTCCGACCGGCTACCGACTGGAATGGTCCGGCCAGTTCGAGGCGATGGAGCGCGCCAACCGCACGCTCCGGATCGTGGTGCCCCTCACCCTCGCCATCATCTTCCTTCTCCTCTACATCAACTTCCGCAGCGTCGTCGAGAGTCTCATCGTGATGCTTTCGGTTCCGTTCGCCCTGGTGGGCAGCGTCTGGCTCCTCTGGTTGCTCGAGTACAACCTGTCGGTGGCCGTGTGGGTGGGCCTGATCGCACTGGCCGGGGTGGCCGCCGAGATCGCGGTCGTACTGCTGGTCTATCTGGACGAGGCCTACCACCGGAAGGCGCAGGGGGGCCGGCTGCGTAGTCGAGCCGAGCTCTTCGACGCGATTCGCGAAGGCGCAGGAGAGCGCGTGCGTCCGGTCCTCATGACCGCGACGGCGGTGATCGCGGGACTCCTCCCGATCCTTTGGGGGAGCGGCACCGGCTCCACCGTGATGAAGCGGATCGCGGCTCCGATGGTCGGTGGCATGATCTCGGCGACGCTTCTTACCCTTCTGGTCGTGCCGGCGCTCTACGCGCTCTGGAGGGAGTGGGAGCTGAAGGATGCCTGGCGACGAGGTGACGGAAACGTGGGTGGAGGAGCGAACGGGCGGCAGGGGTCCTGACCCCCCGGTGAGGGGGGCGGATGGACTGGCTGCGGCACTCCTGGACGGTCCGCTGGAGCGGAGGTGGAGGTCCATCCGTCTACGGGCGAGTCTGGAGCTCCTCCCGGAGCCTGACCCCAAGCCACGGTATCCGTGGGGACGGACGCCACCATATATGGGGGTCCTGGTTGTATTCCTCGCGACGAGTGGCTATCATTACGGTCCCGCAGGAACCAACGGCCTGCCCTTGTGGCCGGCGTCCTGCGGACGCGCCTGGTCGATGGAATCGCGCGATTGGCTGGCCACGAACCTTCCCGCCGTAGGTTGAGGGCCCCTGTCACACCGAGCTTCACGGCCTTCCGCAGGTGGGGAGCGCCGCGGTGGCGCGCCCCCGGCTCAGTTTGATTGGGGGTGAATCATGACGGACCAGGAGTACCTCAAGGCTGTCCTGGAGGACCAGCGTCTCACCGACGACAGCCCGGAAGTCGCGCGTCTCGAGCAGGTCCGCGACGACGTGGCCGACCTCTTAGCCGACGAGTTCGGGTCGGGCCCAGAGCTGCGAGAAGGCGGCTCGAAGGCAAAGGGGACGATGATCCGGGAGGACCATGACCTCGATCTGCCCTACTACGTGGCGAACGACGACACCAGCGTCGGTGAGACGATCAAGGAGATCTACGAGAACGTCGAGGCGGCGCTGCAGACCGCCTACAAGACTGAGCGGAAGGGCGTCGCGGTCAGGCTGCTCGATGCCGAAGAGGGCAGCGACCTCAGCGTCGATGTCATCCCGGGGCGCTTCACCAACGGTGACGGTGGGGATGCATTCCTATTCCCCTCCTCTACCGCCAAGGAGCGGGTGCAGACGAACCTCGAAACCCACGTGTCCCATGTCAGGGACAGTGGCGTCGTGGACGCGATCTGCCTGATGAAGTTGTGGCGCACGCGTCGCGGAATCGAGGTCAAGACCTTCGCGCTGGAACTGCTCACGATCGACCAGTTGGAGGGTCACGCGTCCTCATCGCTACCCGACCAACTCACGCGCGTGTGGACCGAGTTCCGCGACCGAATGGACGAGCTCACGATCTCGGACCCTGCGAACGAGCATGGAAATGACCTCTCCGAGATGCTCGACAGCAACGTCCGAGAGCGGCTGAAGAGTGAAGCGGACGACAGTTTGAGGACGGTCGAAGCCGAGGGGTGGACTGCCATCTTCGGACCGCTCGCTCCCGTTGAGGAGTCGGACCGCGCGCGGACCGACGCCCTGCGCCGCGTGGCCACCGCGGCGCCACCACTGGTCAAGCCATGGGGGCGGTGAGGTCGAGGGCACCGTGGTACGTTCGGGAGCCTGCAAATCTCGCCGAAGTCACGGGGCCCGCGCTCGTGTATCAGCCGCGCATGCGGCTGCTCGAACCGAAGGGGCGTGTTGTCCTGAGCGGTCCCTTCGAGATCCGTGAGGACGATCGAGTGTTGGATTCGTTTGAAATCGAGATCGAACCGGACCCGGAGTCTCCGCGCGCTCCTCCGATTGTGCGTGAGACTGCGGGCCGCATTCCGTGGGAGGCGGATCGCCACGTTTTTCCTGACACCGGGATCGCCTGCGTCGTCCTCGCTGATGGATTCTGGTTCGAGTATCCAAGTGGGCTCGAGCTCGTGGACTTCATGAAGACCCCCCTACGTTCGTACCTCGCCGCGCAGGCGCTGGTTGAGCAAGGGGAAGAGTGGCCACATGGGGAGTGGGGACACGGTCTGAGTGGTGTGGTTGAATTCTACGGGGAGGTGCTCGGGGTCTCCGATGTTGCGCCAATCATCGATCTCCTCCGCGTTCTGGCATCCGGCAAGCCGCGGGGCGGCTGGCGGTGCCCCTGCGGTTCCGGGAGGAGGATCCGTGCGTGCCATCATGAGGTTCTGCTGCAACTTCATGATCGCGTCCCGCAGCGCCTCAGAGAGGCTCGGTGGATGCAGATCCGGGGGATGCTTCGGTGAGTCGGTCGCTCGTTCTGGTCCTCGTGTCATCCTCGCTACGTAGGGTGACCGAGCAAGAAGCGCTTTCTTCCTTGGCCGCCGAAACGCGCCAGGTGGCGCGTCGGGTAGTCGACATCGACCTCCGGCCGTTTGAGTCGGATGTCGAAGGTGGAGGCTGGAGCGCGTCTGAGGCAGAGATCAGGCGTCACGCGAGAGAAGTTCGGGCGGTCGCCGAGGAGCTGAACGACCCCGAGGTCCACTTCTTCGGCATTGCCGAGATCCCGCACCTTGTCGCATTGGGTGCCTACATTGGCGACGAACACCATGTCGTGGTCCACGACCTCGACCGGGACACCGTCGACAGGAGCTGGGGCTGGCCGACGGACGAACCGACCCTGGAACTGGATGTCTCGCGCCTACCGGCCGAGTGCGTGTCCCAACCAGGTGCCGTTGTCACTCGGGTGGCTATCTCCGCTGCGATCACAGATGAGGATGTCGAGGAGTACCTGGAGTCTGGAGTCCTCGCCGACATCGAGATCACGCTCGCCGGCGGCCGAGTTCCTCAACGGGGCGTCGTTCAATCCCTGGCGGACGTCGCAGCGATCCGCGCGGCGTTCCGGAGCGTGTTGGCGTCCATCGAGCAGAACCGGCCGAATGCGGAGGTGCTCCACCTCTTCCTCGCGGCGCCACCATCCGTCTGTTTCATCATCGGGCAGGAGCTGCACTTGCGAAGTGGACTTCCGGTGCGCTCGTACAGATTTCGCACGCGGGAGGAGCCGTTCTACCGTCCTGCCATCCTCCTTCGGTCCGAGTCTGACGCCGCGGATGTGCCCCTGACGGAGGAGGAGGTCGCGCTGGCTGCCCAACTCCGGCGTGTGGTGTGGCGCGAAGCGCTGAAGCAGGTCGCGGACTTCGCGAGGGAGCTGCGGGAGGAGAAGGGGAGCGAGTCGGAAGCGCCTCGATGGTACCAGACCTTCGACGGGCAAGACGACTTTCGAGCGATCGACCCGCATCCGCACGTTCCACCGCTGTGGAAGCTAGTACACTCGAGCGACGCCATCGCGGATGAGCCGCGGCCGGTGGACTACGCCTTCGACAAGACCGAACCCTCGACTCGTCGATGGAGGGTGAGCGACCGCCTCATCCTCGGCTTCCACGCCGCCGCTGGAGGAGATCCCGAACGGCTCATCCAGCTTATCCGCCTCTTCTTCTTCCACGAGTATCTTCACGACTATCACGCACTGACCAAGTACACGGCCGAGCAGGTTGGTCGCTTCGCGAATTGTCTGGAGAGGATCGACTACGTCGCCGATTCGTACAGCCTGCTTCACCAGCTCGAACTGCTACGACGGCTCGTCCCCGACCGATTCTCTGACGACGATCATGAGCGCTCGGTCCTGGTAGGGCAGGTCGAACTGGCTCTGAGGTCGTTCTGGGCGTTTGATGGTCCTCCGCCTCAGGCCGAGATGCAGGAGCGGCGGGTGCGGCGCTATCTGAACTGGTACTGGCGAAGGGTCCAGCTCCGAGAGGCGTCCCCCCGGTCGGTGCGCCTAAGACTGCTGTCCGAGGCACCATCGATCGAGCTCGCTGGGCTCCGCTACCGGACGGAGGCCGGGCGGGTCTTCGTCCAGCTCGATGCGCCGGCCCGGGGTCCGCAGTTGGAGATCGGGGTGGTGCTGGAAGACGGGCGTTTCGACCGTCGAGGGAGCGCGGGAGATCTGAGCCTCGAGGCACTGGTCAGAGCCTTCGTCGAGCTGGATCACGAGCAGGTCGATCGATTCTTCAACTCGCTCTTCGAGACCTTGAGGGGAACGGGGGGGCATCTGCCGCGCTCGTGAACGCCACCTGGCCGTCGGGAGCTCGCTAAGGTGCAGCGGTCCCGATCGGGGGGGGACGGAGGTGGTACATGAACTCACCGCAACTGTCCGAGCGCCCACCCGACAGCGCCGCTGATTGAAAGGAGCACCGCGAACCCTGTCAGGCACCCGCCCCGTAGCCCTAGTCTGGCCGCGATCCACTCTTCGGCCTGGTCCTCCGACACCAGTCCCGCGCGCAG
>CALJKZ010000296.1 GCA_937983085.1 uncultured Gemmatimonadales bacterium | reverse complement strand
CCGCTTCGGATGAGGTCGCCCGTGGAGAGCAACGCGGCGCGGTCCATACCGTTGCGGCGTTCGCCGACGTTTCCGGCCGAGGCCGCCTGCCCGATTCGGGAAAGCGCTTCGGAGCTGATGGCTCGTACGGGCCGACCATGCCTGCGGGCGAAGACCGACGCGAAGTGCAGGGCCAGGCGCCGCACGTCCTGTCCGCGTTCCCGGAGGGGCGGCAGGCCGATCTCCACCACCGCGAGGCGGAAATACAGGTCGTCCCGGAATCGACCCTCTTCGATGGCCTCGGCGAGGCGCTGGTTGGTGGCGGCGATGACCCGGACGTCCACGGCCTCCGTTCCCTGGCCGCCCACCCGCTCCACCCGTCGGTCCTCCAGGACCCGGAGCACCTTCGCCTGGAGCACCAGGCTCATGTCGCCGATCTCATCCAGGAAGAGCGTCCCGCCATGGGCGCGCTGGAATCGTCCGAGCCGCTTCGCTACCGCCCCGGTGAAGGCGCCTTTCTCGTGGCCGAAGAGCTCCGACTCGAGCAGATGCTCGGGAATGGCGGCACAGTTCACGGCCACGAAGGGGCCGTCCCTCCGATCGCTCTGGTCGTGAAGGGTACGGGCCACCACCTCCTTGCCGGTTCCCGACTCGCCCGTGATGAGCACCGTAGAGGGAGAACGCGCCACTTTGGCGATCATGCCGAACACCTCGGCCATCCCCGCGCTGTCTCCCACCAGCCGCGGTGTCTCGTCGTCGTCGACATCCACGTCCGGCAGGGGGATGGATTCGCCTTCCGACGAAAGGCCAACGAAAAGCGCCGAGAGTTCGGCCTCGTCGAGGGGCTCGCGGACGAGCGCGAGGGCGCCGATCCGTTCCGCCAGCAGGGCCGCGTCGAGGGAGGCGCCGGGAGCCGTCAGAATGAGGGACCCGGTGCCGCTGGTCCCTGCGAGGCGTTCGAGGACGCGGTCGTCCACGAGGTCGTGGGCCATGGACACGACGCATGCGTCCCACCCACCGCGGCCCACGGTCCGGAAGAGCTCGTCCAGGGCGGACACCGACGAAACGGCGGCTTTCGACCTGGCGGCGGCGCGTTCGACCGCGGCGCAGACGTCGGGCTCGGCGAGACAGAGAATCTGTTGAGGCATGCACCAATTTAATGCAACCACCGTGCCCGAGGGGTGGAAATGGTGCTTCTTTCTGGGATGGTCGCTCCGGCCCCATCCGTCGGGAGTCGCTCTAAGCGTTTATTTCCCAAAGAGTTGGAAGATGCGGAGGCCGCCGCCCGCGCTCTGGCACCGTCATTGCTCCTACAGGGGCCGAACATCTCGTGCACCACATCCTTCGGGGAATCAAAGACTCATGAAGACGTACGAACGCCCCATCGCGCCCGTCCGGGGCGCGTTCGCCCTCCTCCTCGCCGCAGCGGTGGCGGGGTGTGGAGACTCCACCGGCGTCGGAGACCCGGCGGAGGTTTCTCTCTCCTTCGCGGTGTCGGCGGCCTCCTCGGCGCCGTCGGCCGTGGGTCCCGCGTCCGCCTCTGGACCCGGCACGGCGGGAGGACCCGCCGGAATCGCGGGTCCCCCCCTCGTCCTCGAGGGTACGAATGGCACGCTGACCATCGACGAGATCCGTCTCATCGTGGCCGAAGTGGAGCTGGAGGGGGAAGACGACGCGTGTGAGGACCTCGAGCCCTCGGCCGACGACTGCTCCGACTTCGAGGCTCCACCGCGCTTCCTCGATCTTCCCCTGGATGGGTCTCCGGTGCAGGCCTTCCTCGGTCTCGTCCCGCCCAACACGTACTTCGAACTGGAGTTCGAGATCGAGGATCTGGAGGACGACGAGGACGACTCGGAGTTCGCCGCCGAGATCGCCGCGCTGAGGGAGGACATTCTCGACGAGTTCCCGGATTGGCCCGACGAAGCAACCGCCCTGGTCGTCGGCTCGTTCGAGAATGCCGACGGTGAAGTGTTCGCTTTCCGGGTCTACGTGGAGGCCGAGATCGAGGTCGAACTCGATCTGGTGCCCCCGCTGGTCGTCGGAGAGGATGGCGAGACGCCCGACCTCACGGTTGACGTCCGACCCGACATCTGGTTCGCCAGTCCGGACGGGTCGGTGATGGAGCTCCATCTCTACGACTACGACGCCACCGGCGAACTTCTGGAGTTCGAGGTGGAGTTCGAGGACGGCTTCACGGAGATCGAGTTCGACGACTAGGTGAGTCGCGTCGTCATCGGCGGGGCACCCTCCACCGACCCGCGTTCCCGCGGGGTTGCCGGGAGGGTGCCCCGACCTCCAGTCTTGGCCGATGATCGATCGACGCACCTTCTTGGCTCGGGGTGCCTCCGCCCTCGCGGGCATCGGCCTGAGTGGATGCGCATCGGCGCCGGGCCCCCTGAGTGTGGCCCGGCCGAGCAGATACCTCGCACCCGTCCAGGCATCCTGGGATCGGGTCATCCGCACGACGGTAGGGCTCCGTCCTTATCGACCTTCGGGCTTCGTGTTGGATGCCGAGCGGATGGGGAGCTCGCTTCTCATTCACAACTATGGCCACGGCGGCGCGGGCATGTCCCTCTCGTGGGGCACCGGCCGCATGGTCGCGGAACTCGCGTTGGAACGGCCCGAGCGCTCCGCCGCCGTCGTCGGGTGTGGAGTGGTGGGCCTCACCACGGCCCGTCAGCTCCAACGCTCGGGCTTCGACGTGACCATCTACGCCGCGGACGTCCCTCCGAACACGACGTCCAACATGAGCCTCGCGTCGTGGACGCCCACCTCCGGGCTCGTGGAGGGAAGCGCGCGCACCTCAGCGTGGGATGCCCAGTTCCGGCGGGCCGCGGAGATCGCGTGGGGAGAGCTCCAGCTCCTGGTGGGACGCGGGTACGGGGTCTCCTGGCTCGAAGGCTATTCGCTGCGGTCGTCTCCTCCCGCCCCCAGGAGCGATGAAGCGGAAGACGGTCCCCGACCCTCGACCGTCCGGTCCTCCACCGGGTTCTCCTCGGGGCCGCTTCTGCCCGACGCACTTCGCATGGAGTCGGTGACGCTCGGCCCCGGCGAACATCCGTTCCCCACGCCCTATGCCACACGAAGTCTCTCCCTCCGGATGGAGCCGTCCATCTACTTGGATCGACTTGTGGAGGACGTGCGGCGGGCCGGCGCACGGATCGTCATTCGCCGCTTCGACTCGAAGGCGGCCCTGGCGACCCTTCCCGAGCCGGTGGTCTGCAACTGCACCGGCCTCGGCGCCAAGGCTCTGGTGGGGGACGAGGAGCTGACGCCGCTCAAGGGCCAGCTCACCCTCCTCGTCCCGCAGGCGGAGGTCGACTATTCCACCTTTGGGAGCGCCCTGCCGTCGGCGGGCGGTTTCGTGCACATGTCGCCGCGCAGCGACGGCATCGCCCTGGGCGGCACCAGCGTCGAAGGCGACTGGTCGCTGGATCCGGATCCCGAGGCCCGCCGCCGGATCGTCGAGGCGCACATCGACCTGTTCTCGCGGATGGGCTGACCGAAGGCTAGGGACGCGTCGGCTCGCGCGCCCACGCGGAAGTCGGTCCTGCCGGAGATGTCGGGTGCCGGGGTGCGGCCCACCGTCGGCGTGTCCCGCCCCTGGGTCAGAAGGTCCGACCCACCCTCAGCGTGATGGTGAAGTCCACGGCCGGCGTATCCGCGGGGACGTCTTCCTGGAAGCTGGCGTCCCACGTCCAGCCGTCCCCCACCCGCCCGGCGAGACCGAGCACCAGGTTGGTGGGCGCCCGGTCCAGCTCGCGGTGGTCGAAGGAGCGGAGGGCCGCCGATTGGACGTGAATCTGGGCCAGGGCAGCAAGGCTGCTTCCCAGGGAGCGCTCCAGCGCGAGGGCCATGAAGCGCGTGCTGCCGCGAAGCACGCCGTCGAGCTCTTCGGAGGGTGACGTCACCGAGGCGCCGAGCATGCCGTGGGTGTACCACGACCCCATGCCGAGTTGCCAAGCGGCCATGAGGGCCGCGTCGGGCCGACGGTTTCCATCCAAGCGATCCACGGTGGGCACCCGGAGAACGGTTCGAACGCTGAGGAGGGAACGGCCGTCGGCGGACTCCGCGGCGCGCCACTTGGCGAAGGCGCGCACGTCCCGGAGATCCAGGGACCGGGAGGGCCGGTCGATGTAGACGGTGCCGTTGCCGTCGGTGAGGCGCACCCGGTACTGATCCTGGGGGAACCGGTCCCGGTTGGCGTTGCCGAACCCCCATCGATCGTGCCAGCCGAGGATGACCCCGTCCAGGTAGCCGGCGCCGGTGGTCTCGAGTGTCATGCGACCTCCCACTTCCCACGCCTCCGCTGCTCCCCACCGCACCGTCAGCGCCGTGGTGAGCCGCTCCATGTCCAGGAAGAGGTAGTGGGTCCCCGTGGAGTCCTGCTCGAAGATGTTGGAGTAGCCGTTGTACACGTCGAGGCGCCACCCGCCCGCTTCCACGACGTCGGCGTTCTCCATGGCCGCCGTGAACCCCACGCGTTGGAGAGGCGAGCCCTCCTCGTACGTGAGGGGCCCGAACGACGGCTGTTGGGCCGCCGCTTCGAAGGCGCCGACGAGGGTCGAGCCGACCCCGACGAGCAGGGCCGGGGCCAGAGAACGGAGAAAGGAGTCCACAGCCGAAAATGGCGCGATCCGAAGCCGCGACTCAAGGGCCTTGTCCACCCCCTGAACGACATGCGTCGGGGCCGGGCGGAACTCCTCGCGCGGTCGACCCGGGACCCATATCTTGCCCCGATCCGACAGTCCCACGCCCAGGAGAGCTGGATGAGTCAGACGGAGACGGCGGGAACGCAGCCTCGCGATTTCACGAGGCGGACCTTCATCAAGGGCGTCATCGCCACGGGGGCCACGGCCTCATCGGCTGGATACCTCTTCAAGGGGACGAGCCTGCTGGGGGCCGCCACGTATCAGACGGCCACCGAGCGCCTCATCACCCTGAACGTCAACGGCCAGGAGCGCAGAGTCGACGTTCTGCCTCACGAAACGCTGGCCATGACGCTGCGCTACAAGCTGGGCCTCACGGGAACGAAGCTCGGGTGCGACCGGGCCGAGTGCGGCGCCTGCACCATCCTCGTGGATGGGGTGAGCCAGTACGGCTGCTCCATGCTGACCCACCAGGTGAGGGGGCGGGAGGTCACCACCATCGAGGGCCTGGAGAATCCGGACACGGGCGCGCTCAGCCCCGTCCAGCAGGCCGTCATGGAAGAGGGCGGGTTCCAGTGTGCGTTCTGCGCACCGGGCTTCATCATGAGCATGACGGCCATGCTCGACGAGAACCCGAATCCGACCCGCGAAGAGGCCGCGGAGGCCCTGGCGGGCAACCTCTGCCGATGCGCGGATTACGACAAGATCCTCACCTGCGCGATGCGAGCCGCCGAGCTCACTCGCTCCGTCTAGCGGAGATTCATCATGGCCGAGAAGCTGGTTGGAATCGACATCGCGCCGCCGGATCTCCACGCGAAGATCACGGGACGCGCCAAGTATGCCGAGGACTTCCGGGCACCGGGAATGGTGTTCGCCAAGCTCCTCCTGAGTCCCATGCCCCACGCCCGGGTCCGCAACGTCGACGCGAGCCGCGCGCTGGCCATGCCGGGGGTCATCGACATCCTCACGGCCGACGAGGTCCCGTCCCGCGACGGGCCCCGCGAGGCGTGCCTCACCAACCACCCCCGCTACGAAGGGGAGCCGATCCTCGCCGTAGCGGCGGTGGACGAAGAAACCGCCGCGGCGGCCATCGAGGCCATCCGGGAGAAGTCAGAGCCGATCCCCCTCGTCATCGCACCTCTGGAGGGGCTGCGACAGGGGAGACCCAAAGCCTCCGTCGAGGGGAACCAGTTCGT
>CALJKZ010000295.1 GCA_937983085.1 uncultured Gemmatimonadales bacterium | reverse complement strand
CAACGCCGACGACACCCTCGCCGCGATTGACGCCGTTCGCCAGGCTGCCGAGGCGACGGCGCGCGAGTACGCGATTAGATTCTCCGCAACGGCTGACGGCTTAGGCGGGGGCGACGCTGGCGGCGACGGGCTTACTGATGGACGCCGCCTGAAACATCGTCTCCGTATCCACCGCTCGGCCGTTCTCGACGTCGGCGACGCCATACCCTTTGGCCCAGTGGATCTCGAAGTCGCGGATGATCGCCACGCTCACACCTGGTACGCTCAGGCGCTCCATCAACTCCTGAATCGCAAGATCGCCGAACCCGTCCTCGCCTGGATCGTCCTGAGGCCCTTCGATGATGCGCTGGGCCTCGACGGCGGTAATGCCGGGGTCACCGCCCGACTGCTGTCCGGAGACGGCTCCCGGCGGGAAGGCCTGGGAGAGAACGGCCGCAGGCAACAGCAGGCACGAACGGAGCCGCCGGATCGGGATGGCGGTGAAGCTGTGGCGTCGCAGGCGCCGGGAACTGGCGTCAGGGTCTCGCGTCTTCTTCATGCGTATCGCTGGGACAAGGGGCCATCCAGATCAGGCGTCTCGCCGGCACGGGGAATCGTCCGGCGACATCGACGGGGTGGACAGAGTGTCGAGGAGCCGACCCCACTGCAACTGGCTTCCAAGCACGTCGTAGATATCGACCCGCGGTTGGAGTCGCTCCGGGGACTGGCCCCCGGCCGCTACCGCCGTAGCTTCATCGTCCCTTTCAACAAGGAGTTCGTATGATCCGTCGACTCTTGATGGCAGCCCTCGCCGTCCTGAGCGCACTTCCCGTTGCCGTTCAGGGGCAGGAGGACTTCATGATGCGCGTCGATCGGTCCACCAACGCGGCCGACCCCGACGACGTGCCCGAGGTCACCATCACCAACGTGGATCGCGGGTTCGAAGTCCGTACCGGTCCTGCGGCCATCATCTGGGACGGAGGCCAGACGGCGTCCGGGGAATTCAACCTCTCGGCGACCTTCACCCTGGTCGAGCCCAGCGGCCACCCGAACTACTACGGCCTGTTCTACGGCGGCAGCCAGTTGAACGCGGACAGCCAGAACTACATGTACTTCCTCATCGCGCAGAACGGGACGTACATCATCAAGCACCGCGCCAACAACGACACCGTTCACGACATCATGGGTCGCACACCCCACGAGGCCATCAACAGCGGCGCGGCGACCAACGAGCTCGAGGTCCGGGTAGGCGCCGAGGAGATCGAGTTCGTCATCAACGGTCAGGTCGTGCACGCCACCGCAAACTCAGGCATGGCCGGTCGGACCGACGGGATCTACGGGGTGCGGATCAACCACGTGATTCCCGGTGTCCGGGTGGAAGGTCTTTCGACCTCGAACTGACCCGGCACCACGCGACACGTCGAGGGCTGACTCCTTTCGGAGACGACGTGAAAGCGCCCGGGGTACCGCGACGGTACCCCGGGCGTTGTTTCGTTCAGGCCCAGCCCGTCAGCCGAGAGTCGACTCCAGAAGCTCGGCATTGAACCCTACGATGACCTTCTTGCCCACCCGCATGGTGGGGGCGCGAAGCTTGCCGCTCCGTCCCAACATCAGGGACAGCAGTTCATCGTCGGAAGGGCGGTCCTTCGCGAGATCGAAGTGGACCGTCTTCCGGCCCTTGGCGACGTAGAGCTCGTCGGCGCCCTTCAGTACCGAGAGGGCATCTTCACCCTCGATGGGCTCCTTGCCCGCGCTCTGTACCTCGCCCTCGGCGATCTCGTTCTGCGCAAGAAACTCTTGCGTGCGTTTGCAGCTCGTTCAGCCAGGGCGGTGGTACCGCCACTCGAGGCTGTCGGTCATGACGTACTCCTGAGCTTCGGTTCACGGTTTCGACGTCCGCGTCCCATTGCCCGGACGCGGCTTCGCTCACCTACCCGCGTCGTTTCGGATCGTGCGCCCTCGGCGCCCGTCAGTCGTGAGCGTCGTCGAGGAGGATCCTCTCGTCGGAGGCCGCGAGCTCGGCCCGCCGGGCCACGGCGACCGAGCCGGAGGCGAAGGTGCCACCGAGGGCCGCCGTCACGCCGATGGCCCCAAGGACGTCCAGGAGTGTGGTCCCGCCTTCGAAGAAACCAAGGGCACCGAAGCAGAGAGGGACGAGCGCCGAGCCCAGGATGCCCCAGAAGGCCAAGTGACCCCGACCCCCAGAAGTCCCCGGATCCGCCGCAGCATGGGGCTAGGCCCGCGAGGGACTCAGCACCGGCACGCCACCTTCCCGAAGATCGCCACGAGGATGGCGCCGGGGAGGACGAAGGCGACCGTCCGGAGGGCGTCGGTGCGGCGCACCTCGAGGAGGTGGATGTCTTCCAGCATGACGGCACCTGGCGCACCCCTCGCGACCATCGCGCCCGCCCTGATCTCGGGTACCACCAGGGTCAGCATTTCGCCGTCTGTCCGGGTAACCCGCACCTGAGGCGGCGCCTCGGCGGCCAGGAGTGCCTCCGGTGACATGCCGGCGGGCTGCCAGCTCCGGCAACCGGCCAGAGGAATGGTGAGAAGCAGGAGAAGCATCAACGGCCGTCGTCGACTCATCGCGCAGGCGCTCCGGGATCAGGGTCGTCTCGCGGGCCCGCCCGCCGGTAGATCCGACCACGCGCCTCAGACTCAAATTGCGAAACTCTCGTACGTCCCGCGACCATCTGGGCTTACGGCTCCCGTCCCTCGTCCAGACGCCAGCTGTAGAGCACCGTCGACTCGGGTCGGCCTCCACGACCGGCGTACAGAGCGCGCGCCGCGTCGTTCTCGGGTTCCGTCAGCACCCACGCGGCCTGACACCCGATCTCGCGGCCGTGGTCGAGGAGTGCCTGCACCAACCGACGTCCCAGGCCCCGCCCCTGCACCGAGTCGGCCACACCGACCTCGTTGATCCATAGCTCCGGGGGCTTGTCCGGATGGACGTAGTGGACGGCCGAAGCCATCCCTGTCACCCGCCCTTCGATGACGACCACCGCCAGGTGGTGGCGTGCGTCGTTGAGGAACTCCTGCGCCCATCCCCCGTCGATCTCGTGGTCGAATACCCCCTCTGCTACCTCGTCCAGGACGGAGGCATCTCCTGGACCCAGAAGGCGGACGAGAGCCTGCGACACTCCGCCGTCGGGGACCGTCACCGGTAGGTCAGGTCCACCACGCCGTCGGTGACGAGGGTGAAGGTGCTGCCGTCGGGGGCCACGTCACCGTCGGTGCGGGGGTTTCCGCGGAACGAGAACGTGGCGGACACCCGCTCGTCGGCAACGGCGGTGAGGACGAACTCACCAGGGGGAGAGAGTCGCTCGGTGCTGAAGCCCTCGAAGTCCGGATCCCCGGGGTCAGGGTGGAAGAACCCGAACATCGTCATCTCAGCTCCGGCGAAGTTCTGGACAGTATAGGTCCCCGCCTCCAACTCGCCGGGAGCCTCGACCGCGACGGTGAGCTGGGGATCTTCGGTCGGGCATGTCGGGCACGGGCGCCATAGGCTCGCCACACGGAGGAAGCCGCCCTCGATGTCGATAGCGACCTCGATGTCGTCGAAGACGCGGGCTTCGCCATCGATGGTCGCCGAGACGGCGCCCTCCCACGACCCGAAGCCGTAGTCGACGCAGCTCGCGCCTCGGGGGACAGGCATGAACAGGCGGACCGTCCTCACGGGGTCGGTCAGTGAGAGAGACGCCCCCTCCACGGAGAAGGTGAACCGATCCTGCCCCCCACCCGAGGTGGCATCGAGGTC
>CALJKZ010000294.1 GCA_937983085.1 uncultured Gemmatimonadales bacterium | reverse complement strand
GTTCGGGTTCGGAGCGGCCTTTTCGTTTCGACGCAGCGGAGACTCCTGGACCGACCCGATCCGTATCGAGGCCCCGAACGCCGCCGAGGGCGATGTCTTCGGAGCCGCGGTGGGCCTGGCCGCGGACGACGTGTGGGTGGGCGCCCCCGTCAAACGGGGTCTGGAGACGGGCATGGCCTTCGTCTTCTCGGCAGACGGGCAAGCGATCGAGTCCAAGGCCCGCTTCCAGTTCACCGAGTTCGAAACCAATACCGAAGACTCCTTCGGCCACCGGATCTTCACCGGCGATGACGTCGCGGTCGTCACAGCCTCGGGTCTGGACCACGGCGCCGGGGGCGTCTTCGTCTTCGAGCGCGACGACAGCGGCGCATGGACCCAGACCGATCGCCTGGTGAGCGAGCCCGACGCACTTGGCGCCGTCCTGGGCGAAGAGCGACGCTGTGACGACGGAGCCGTGGAGCTCTTCGACTGCGACCAGATCGAGCTGTACGCGTACGTGCCCATTTCCCTCTTGAAGGCACCAGGCGACTCTCGCGGCGTGCGCACCAACGACAATTGGGGGTGGACCGATCCGGTCACCGGCAAGGAGTACGCCCTTGTCGGCCGCAACGACGGGACTTCCTTCGTGGACATCACCGACCCGGTGAATCCTGTTCTCATCGGCGATCTGCCCAAGACCCCCGAGACGCCGAGGACTCAACTCTGGCGGGACATCAAGACGTATCGCGATCACGCCTTCATCGTCGCCGACGGAGCCGGCGCCCACGGCATGCAGGTCTTCGACCTGAGACGCCTCCGCGACGTCGCTGATCCGCCCGAGGTCTTCGACCCCGACCTGCTCTATCGGGGAGAAGGGCCCAACGTGGTGGAGAGCAGCCACAACGTCATCATCAACGAGGACACCGGCTTCGCATACCTGACGAGCCGCGGCTGCGCCGGGATGCACATCGTCGACATCCGTGAGCCGCTGGACCCGACATTCGTGGGATGCACGGACCCGGGAAGCACACACGACGCTCAGTGTGTCATCTACCATGGCCCCGACGCCCGCTTCCAGGACCGTGAGATCTGCCTCCGCATGTCGGGCAACACCTTCCAGATCTCCGACGTGACGGACAAGCAGAACTCCGTCCAGCTCTCCACGGCCTCCCACCCCAACCCGGCGTACATGCACCAGGGGTGGGTCACCGAAGACCACCAATACTTCATCATGGATGACGAAAGCGATGTGATCGCCGGGAACGTGGGCACCACGCGAACGCTCATCTGGGACCTGAGCGACCTCGAGGATCCGGTGCTGGCCAAGGAGTTCATGGGCTCGATGCCGGCCAGCGCACACAACCTCTACGTGAAGGGAGACTTCACCTATCAGGCCAACTACCGGTACGGGCTGCACATCCTCGACACCTCGGACCCGTTGAACCCGGTGGAGGTGGGCAGCTTCGACACGTCACCGTACCAGACGGGCCCAGGCTTCAGTGGCGCGTGGAGCACCTACCCGTTCTTCGAGTCGGGATCGATCATCGTCACGAGCCTGCAAGAAGGTCTCTTCGTCCTGAAGAAGAGGTCGCGACCGATCTCGTAGTACCCCGGTGCTCCGCAGAACGCGCGGAGGCCCTCGGAGGCTCTGCACGGCCGCGGAGGCGTCGATCAGAGGTAGGCGCCTCCTTCCTCCTCGAGGCACCGAAGCTGGCCTCCGGCCCAGTCCCCCTGGATCGTGCCTTGGTGGTCGGCACTGAAATCCGCCAGCAAGGGGACGGCCCGGTGCATGGCATCGCACGAGTCGCATACCCGAACGATCTCGTGCAGGTAACGCTGTTTCTGCGCCACGGTCAGCCGCGCCGTTTGAAGCCCGTCGCGGAGAGCGTTGAAGGCTCGGTCGGGATCGTCCAGTTCCTTGTCCAGCAGACGTCCGAGTGTGATCCAGCCCCGGGCGTCCTTCGGATACCGGCCCACGAAGTCCTCCAACGCCTGGAGGGCCCCTTCCACGTCCCCGCCCGCAATCATCGACTCGATGTGGGAGAATGGGACCCGGGGACGGCCCCAACTGCCAGCGATGAAGCCACCGAGCGCTCGACTGCCGCCGTCGTCGAAGAACCAGGCGATCCCCATGGCGTACGTGCCTCCGATGAGCACCGCGCTCGTGACCGCGTTGAAGGTCGGCATGCCGAGCACGTCGGTGAGGAGGAAGACCACGCCGCCGATGACCACCCAATCCCAGATCAGGCCCAGGGTCCAACCGAAGCGCCCGAAAAGGTGCTCGCCCAGGTGTTGGAGGGCCGGCTCCAAACGGAAGTACAGATAGCCCATGAGCGAGAAGCCCAACGCCCCGCCCGCGACCCAGCCGAGCACCTCGGTAGGAGCCGGGGCCGCCAAGGCACCCCAGATGAAGCCGGCCAGAGCCATCACCGGCGTCACCAAGGCCTGTCGGATCCGCCGAGCCCGGCGTGCCATGGCGTCCTCTCGCCACAGGGGCTTGGTCAGGAGTCGAACGATGTCGGTCACGGAGCGAAATCGGGGTCGGGGCCGAGCGTAGGAAGAAGCTGGAACTTAGGCATTGAACCGAGTCGGAGACGAGTACCCCATGGGTAGCCCAGTCCGAAACGACATCCGTTCGAACGACGATCACGGGCGCGCCATGTCACGGCGCCGCTTCCTCGCCACGGGGGGCGCCGGACTGCTGGGCGTGGGCGCCGCTGGCTGCCTTCCCGATGACTCAGCGCTTTTCGGGCCCCAATTCGATCCAGCTCACCTGACCGTCAATCGCCGCTCTCCAACGATTGAACCCGAGACCGGGAAGACGCCCCTGGGAATCGACAACGTCGGGAGGGACGGGTACCTCTACGTGCCCGAGAGCTACGATCCCGAGACGCCGGCGCCGCTTCTCGTCGCCCTCCACGGACGGGGCATGGATGTCGACGGTTGGGGGGTCTTCTTCGACGACTGCGATGCAGCAGGCATGATCATGCTCGCGCCCGAATCACGCGATCGCAGTTGGGACCTGACCATCACAGGCAGCTTCGGCCCCGACGTGATCTTCCTGAGCCT